>CAJXKR010000158.1 GCA_913055815.1 uncultured Desulfohalobiaceae bacterium
TGGCCCGCCCTGGAGGATTCGAACCTCCGGCTCCCGGATCCGAAGTCCGGTGCTCTATCCAACTGAGCTAAGGGCGGAATTTTTACAACTACTCTTTAAACACTTTGTAGTCAAGTTTTTTATTAAACTGTATATGTGGATTTTTTCCCTTGTTAAGCATTGGCATATCGCAAAACAAATATTCCGAATCCATTACAAACCCAAATTAATGCCTTTTGCAAGGCAACAGAAACAGGGCATTTTTCCGCACAATTATATCCTTTCCGCAACCCTGTTTTGCTTTAACTTCCTTATCCTGTTCAACACCGGAGGATGGGAGTATTCCAGGAAAACATAAAACGGATGAGGGGTCAGATTGGACAGGTTGTCAGCAGACAGCCGTTTCAAGGCCCTGACCAAGTTCTCCGAATCCCCGGTAGTTTCCGCTGCAAACGCATCTGCCTGATATTCGTATCTTCTGGAGAGATTATTCACAAAAAGTGCCAGTATTATGGAAATAGGTGTATACAAGAGCATGAAAAACACCAGCCCTGCATACACACTCACTTTCTGCATGCCAAAGGCCTCGAAGAGCGGTGGGTGAGTAATAAAAAAGGACATGATATACAAAAGCACCCCTGTCTTGAAAACACCCAGAAGCATATTCTTCAATATATGCTTCAACTTGAAGTGCCCCACTTCGTGGGCCAAAACCGAAACCAGTTCGTCCGGATCGTGGTTTTCTATCAAGGTGTCAAAAAGGGCAATGCGCTTCTTTTTACCAAAACCGGTAAAAAAGGCATTGGACTTTGTGGAACGTTTGGAGCCGTCCATGACGAATATCCCGCTCAAATCGAACCCCATTTTTTCTGCATACTCCATGATCTTTGTCTTCAATTCCCCCTCTTCCAAGGGGGTAAATCTATTGAACAGGGGCAGTATCCAGGTGGGAGCAACATATTGCAATACAAGCATAATCAGGAGTATAAACATCCAGGCATAAAACCATCCCCAATCCGTATAATTCTGGAAGAAGAGCAAAAAGCCGGCCAAAACAGGGCCGCCTATCAATAGCATCAATAGCAGTTCTTTTAATTTGTCGCTTAGATACGTACGCAGAGTCATCTTGTTAAAGCCGAACCTTTCTTCCAGTACAAAGGTGCGGTACAGGTCAAACGGCTCGCCGATAACCCCTTGTGCGAAAGTCAATACTGCGAAAAACAACATACCGGTCCACAGATTGGATAGTCCCAGGCTCCGCACCAGGGAATCCAGCCACGGGAAGCCGCCCAAAAGGATAAATCCCAGCACAATAGCCAGATTGACACTCGAGGATATCAAGTTTAATTTCGTGGAGTCCCTGGTATATTCCTGGGAGGTTTTATACTTGTTTTCATCAAATGTATCCCGGAACTCTTCCGGGAGTTCGGGGTCCAACGCCCTGATATTCAAGAGTTGTCCAACTCCTTCCAGCATATAGACCGCTATCAGGGAAAAGATAATAATCGCGAGGTAAATATTCATAAAAATGTCATCCTTTAGCAAGATTTTCTTCCACGGAGAATTACAAGATTTTCTTCAGCAAGGCAAGGGAATAGAAGGCCTAAATTACCAGGTAAACCGCAAGGCCTCCATAAAGGATGTTATCGAATCCCTGGGCCCCCCGCACACAGAAATAGAAAGAATCCTTGTTAACGGCATGGTGCGTGATTTCACCCATATCCTGAGACCCGGGGATATTGTAGAAGTTCATCCCCATACTCCCCCTGTTGACATTGCCGGGGATTCGGAGCTGAAGCCGGGAATCAAGGACAAAACCAGATTCATAGTAGACGTGAACGTGGGGAAAATGGCCAAGCTTTTGCGCATGTTGGGATACGACGCTGCTTATAATCCAAACTGGAGCGACAGGGAAATCGCCGATCTTGCACAAAGGGAAAACAGGATTGTTCTGACCAAGGACAGGGGACTCTTGAAACGAAGCAAAATCGCATGGGGGCGTCTATTAAGAAGTAGCACACCTCAAGAGCAGTTCCGGGAAACTGCCTCCTTTTTCGGACTTTCCCGCCAGGAGAATCCGTTTTCCAGGTGTCTTTGCTGCAACACCGAGCTTGAACCTGTAAAAAAGTCCGAAATCCTCCACCTTTTAGAACCCAAGACCAAAATGTATTTTCAAAGCTTCTACCGCTGCCCCTCCTGCAGAAGGATATACTGGCAGGGATCACACCATAAAAGAATGCAGGCTTGGCTTTCAATGTTGGATAAACAGACATGACAACAGTTACCCGGAAATCCCGTTGCATCCACTCACTGCTTCACAGCTCCAAGTACACGGCTAAAGGATTCCCGGATACGGTATCATTGAATACCAAGCAAGACGCGCCTGCAAAAAGTCTTTTGCAGGCAGTTTTATAGTTTTAGAGTGTTACGGTTTTACGAAAAATCAAAGACTTATAACTGGCATGTTTCAAAATCTGATAATTAAAGCTACTTTTTGCAGTGGCATCAAGCAAGTTGACCGGGATCTAAACCGGGAAATAGTGTGGGATTGGATTGAAGATACAGGAAAGGATACCGTGAATACAAGGCTTTATTGTCACTTGTCTGTGTAGCGGATCAGGCATTCCACTCTGTCCCTACCTTTTACCTTGGCGTTGTACAAGGCTTTGTCCACTCTACCCAACAAGGAATCCAGAGACTCGGAAGGATGATACTCCGTAACCCCGATAGAGACCCTTAAAACAGTCCCCCTGGGCAAACTGGGAAAGGCCATCTTCTTGGCATGCTCCCGTATCCTTTCTGCAACAACCATCGCCTGCTTCAAATCCGTATGCGGCAATAGAACAAAGAATTCCTCCCCCCCGTACCTGGCTAAAAAATCAATCTCCCTTAATTCATTTTGCAAGTACCCGGCAAAAGTTTTTAAAACGCTATCTCCTGCCAGATGGCCGTATGTATCGTTTATATCCTTGAAATAATCCACATCCACCAAGCAAACGGTAAATATGGTACGCTGCCTGTCACCTCTTTTCTTTTCCTCATCCAGCACCTGAAACATGCGCCTTCTATTGTATAGGTTGGTCAATTCATCTATACCTGCCAGATCTTCTATAGTATCCAGGGCCTCTTGAAGATCGGAGTTGGATTTGGCCAAACTGGCCCTCAACTTGCTTATGTATCCACCGAATACTGCCATCCAGAAAAGTGCTATCCCGAGTACAACAAACCTCAACAAGTCCAGACTCAGATCGAAGCGTTCCGGATGCAATCTGTACAACAAAATCAGCATCACTAAATAATAGATCAAAACCAAAAAAGACAGGCTTATGAATTGACCTATCCTCAACCTGAAAATACCGAACATGAAAGTGACAAAGTACAGCATCGATATTACGCCCCTTCCATCCTTACTAAAATAATAACTGCAAATTATAATAAGTAATGTAGGAAACACGATCTGGGGTATAGTCAGGCTGGGATCGGAAAAGTACTTATTCCGACCGGTGATAAACAGAAAAAATAGTACTGCATTAAACAAAAAACTAGCTGAGATAATCCCAACAAGGCCCTTTACGGAGATCAACAAAAAGCCCGCCAGGAAACAGTAATACATAACTCCCAAAAACAACACATAACTACACAGTGCCATTAAAAAACGCCTGAGGCGCAGGGCCTGATTATTTGTATAATCATACAAGGAAAAAAGAGACATATAATTACCTTATCATCAAGTTGTATCACACAGTTCACGGATTCAACATTCAATATCCGCAGCAGCAGAATCCAATCTCAACCGTATTTTGAAGGACAATTGAGATGGTTTCACTATCTTGAACCCGGAAACCGGCAACTTGAAGCTGAAAATCCCGGTTGCATAGAGACTTGCCAAAGGAAAAATTCTTATAGCAGCTTATATATTATTTAGCAATACAGACCAAGACAAGATTGCACAAATCAACCTTCATAGTCCGCGATAAAAGGACTCAGGATACTCTAGAGATGTGAAAATCGTTCCATTCGGCTACCTATTTGATATTTCCTGTATTTACAAAAAAAACAAACAGAATCTGGATTATTGGCATTAATCTATTGACAGAAACCCGGACTTCTATATAGAGTGTATTAAAATTTAATTAATCTGAATATATTGGTTAGCAACAAGACCATCTAACAAATTTATAAACCCTGTTTATAAATATAAATATTATTGTACTTTATAAACCGAATGGACGGTTAACAAATATCATCAATACCCGAGTGTAGATACAATTTCCCTATCTTATACTAACTAGAGAGTTCGAAGTTTTCAAGTCAAAACAATATATTATATTGCAAGGGAACAAGTGCACTCAAGGGTAATATAAGACACGTAATTCCAGAGACTTGCCTTAGAACCATTAACTGTCAAGATACTAATTATATGGAGGATAAATATGAGTAAAACAATGGAATGGCCCACACCTTATTGGCCAGAAGGCGTACCCCGGGAAATATCCGGATACGACAAACCAGTTTATTCCCTGCTGGATGAAACTGCTCAGCAATTCCCAAATTACACTTATACCATTTTTAACGGTGCGAAAAGGACCTTTTCCCAGGTAAAAAACGCAGCAGACAAAATTGCCAACTTCCTTTATTCCCAAGGGATAAAAAAAGGCGACCGAGTAGCCATCTTTCTTCCCAATATCCCACATTATCCGGAAATATACTTTGGAATAATCAAGGCGGGAGCTATCTGCGTAACCTGTAACCCCTTGTACACTGCCAGCGAATTAAATTATCAACTCAACGACTCCGGGGCTAAACTAGTCTTTTGCATGGACCATCATCAATTTTATCCTACTGCTGTAGAAGCGATAAAAGAAACTGATGTGGAAACTACAGTTATCTGCAATGTAAAATCTTATTTGCCAAAAATAAAGGGATTAATGGGCTCGTTAATGGGCAAGATTCCTCAAGCGGAAAAACACGAACCGGGTCACCTGTTTTATGATGATATTTTGAAATCCTATAGCACCACACCCCCAAAAGTAGACATAGATCCAAGCAAAGACTTGGCATTGATAATCTATACTGGGGGAACAACAGGCCTGCCCAAAGGGGCTGCTCTGGTACACAGCAATTTGGTCTCCAATGTAATAGCCATGGAAGAATGGACCCGGATTCCCCATGAACCTGGTGGTGAGCCTGAAAAACCCAGAAAGGGATTCCATTGTTTTCTGGGTGTGCTCCCGTTTTATCACAGCTTTGGCATGACTACATGCATGTTGGGCGCTTGCAGTTCCGCCAGCCGACTTATATGCGTGCCTGATCCCAGGGCGGGGAATCCGCCTTTTACAGAAGTATTAAAATTAGTGAATGATTTCAGGCCTACTATGTTGATAGCTGTACCCACTATATTTTCTGCTTTTGTCAATCATTCTAAACTAGACAAATTCGACCTTAGTTCCATACTGGCCTGCTGTTCAGGTGGTGCTCCCATGCCGGTAGAATTGGCCAAAAACTTCGAGGAAAAGACAGGTTCCATAATTTTTGAAGGTTACGGATTAAGCGAGACCTCCCCGATAGTATGTGCCAATCCAAGCTTCAAGGAAAAAAGGAAATTCGGGTCAGTGGGCTTTCCGGTACCTAGTACCAATGTCAAAATCCTGGACATAGAGACAGGTAGTCAAGAACTACCGCAGGGAGAGGACGGAGAAATTGCAGTAAGCGGGCCTCAGGTAATGCAGGGATACTGGAGGAGACCGCAAGCCGATGCGGAAGTCATGCGGGACATAGACGGTGAAAAGTACTTCTTGACCGGCGATATCGGCCATATCGATGAAAACGGATATATACTCATAACCGACCGCAAAAAGGACGTTATTCTGGTGGGCGGATTTAATTGTTATCCCAGGGAAGTGGAAGAAATCCTGTTCCAGCATCCGAAGGTGGCTCAGGCAGCTGTCATCGGAGTGCCGGACTCCAAGAGCGGAGAGAGTGTGAAGGCCTTTGTACAGTTGAAGGAAGGAGAAGATGCGACTGAACAGGAGATCCTGGATTTTTGCAAGGAAAGGCTGGCAGGATATAAAAGGCCCAGAAGTCTTGAATTCAGGGACGAACTCCCTGTATCAGCAGTTGGCAAGGTCCTGAGGCGGAAATTGAAAGAAGAAGAAACTGAACAAAAGGCAAACTAGCCCCAAAAGCAAATAACTGGCCTGCCCTAATCCGTGACCATGGATTCGGCAGGCCTTTTACTTTGACTTCCCGGGACAGGAAAATTTGACCTTGATTTGCAGTAAAAGGGTGAAAACCTTAACCCATCGGGGGTTAAGAATTTGCGAACCACCGCTAATTCACCCTTTCATAGCTGCCAATCTCTTCTGTGCAGGTGCGTATTCCGGATTGATCTTCAATGCCAGATTCAGAAACTCACTGGACTTATCTTTTTCATCATTCAACAAAAAGATAACTCCGATATTGTAGGCAACAACTTCACTATTCTGGTAAAAATCATTATTGATACTCATGGCCTTTTTGATTGATGAAGCGGCCATTTGGTAATCCTTGTTTTCAAGATAGGCCATGGACATATTGTAGTAAATATTTTCATCATCAGGTGCATAATTCAAGGCCCTTAAATATTCCTGAATCGCTTCCTTGGGTCTTTTTTGCTTTCTAAGTGCGATGCCAAGCCGATTGAAAGTCTTTACATCGCTCTTGCTTAGGGAATTACCCCGGGAATTGATTGCAGACCTGAAATATTGCTCAGCCTTTTCCGGATCGTATTCCAAGACTTTTTCCGCTATTTCCAAGGCCATACTGCTGACTTTATCCTTGGCATCCTTTTTCGTGAATTTTAGGGCATCCTGAAAATACTTGTCCGCTTCCTCATTGTTCCCGGAATCCAGTTCCAGTTCACCAATATTCACCTTTCTTTCTACATTCAGGGGACTCAACTTGTCCAGCTTTTTCAACTGGTCCTTTTGCTCTCCTTTGCTTCCTTTTTCCTTATAAAATTCATGCAATTTTTTTATAGGCTCTAAATACATTTTTTCACTTTGATGGGCATTTTCATAAGCCTCTACAGCTTTATCGCTATCTCCCAACGCCTTGTAAGCGTCCCCTTGCAACATTAAAGCGGCCGGACTATTGGACTTAATTTCAAGTATCTCATTAGACAACTGCAGTGCCTCCTGATATTGCTCATTTGCAATATAATCCTTGGCTTGACCTATCAATTTGGATAATTTTCCCGGAGGGTTAATCGTATTGGCTACCTTTTCGATCACAGTGTTCATGCTAAGGGGCTTGGTAATAAAGTTGTCAGACCCCAACTCGTGCAAATAGATCAGCACGCTTTGGTCCACTTCTTCTGTTAA
>CAJXKR010000159.1 GCA_913055815.1 uncultured Desulfohalobiaceae bacterium
ATTTTGATTAGTTTCTATCTCGGTTGAGATCCTACCAATCTTTCTTGCATATGCAAGTGCCGCTATCCTGTAAACCAGGTGACCCAGTTTGGACCAGGGAAGGTATACGATCAGCATAAATACTGTTATGAGATGAATATAGTAACTAATATATGTTAACGCAACAGCATCCCCGAACCTGAAAATTTCAGACAGGATGCCGGTGATTGCAACAGCCCAAATCACTCCCAATAAATACCAATCGTAGAATGAGGAGGAATCGCGTCCGCTGTCGTTGATTCTGCGCTTGGTTAAATATACTAGGCCAACTACAAGTCCGATTGCACCAATATTTGCAATTAGATTGAGTGGATTGAAAAAGTTCATCGGATAGGCGTGTTCCCATATATCACCGAGTAACATATCAGCCCAAAAGGATGCTGCAAGAATGCCAGAAATAACAGCCAAAATTATAAAACTGTAAAACAGGGTTAAATGCCCTTTGAATTTGGTTTGATCCTCTTCTTCTTCTCCGCAATCCTTCCATTTTTTGTGCGTAATGACCTCCTCTTTTATAACCTGCCACAGAGCAACCAGGTAGTTCGATGGCTTCTGGTAGCCCACTACAAATGTTCTGGGTTGTTTGTCGAATTCTGCGTAGAGATTTCTTATTCCTTTATAAAACGCGAATAGTACGGCAAACAGAAGCGGAACAAAGATCAGGTCTATAGTCCATAGTGGCGGAAATATCAATCCGTACTCAATGTTGCCGTGTTCCGTGGGAAACGGAGTTCCGTGCATACTTCCGGTTATAAACCAAATAACCAGATACAGTATTGCAGGTATGGCTATAAGTTTTGGCAAGTGTTTTGCGGAACTCATCCATCTACCCAGAAATTTGGGTCCCACCAAATTCCGATAGGACATGTTGCGAAGTGCAGCCATCAGTTCCCCGGGATTTGCTCCTCTGGGGCACATGTCAGAACACTGTCCGCACTTGTGGCAGAGCCACATATCCATGTCGCTCATTAACTTATCTTTAAGTCCCCATTGAGCCCAGATCATCTCTTTTCTGGGAAAGGAATTATCCATGGGTGACAAGGGACAAATTACACTGCAAGTAGCGCATTGATAACATTTCTTTATATCAGCTCCACCAACAGATTGAATTTCTTCAATAAATTCAAGATCAGGTTTGATTCTCTCTGGTTTGCTCATATTCTTCCTCCTACTAGAAGCCCTTAAAAGGATTCGGTCCTAGTTCTAAGATCTTGTCCACAAAATTGTTTATGATGTTCGGAATATTTTCATATTCATCAATGGCAACTTCCTCTTGTTGTACCCTTTCCAATTCAACTCCCAATCTATCGAGGGTTTCTCCGATGTTTTGCATCCTGCCTTCACACAATTCCGAGCCCTTTACAAAATGGCACTGATAGTCATCACCGTATTTGCATCCCAGCAGCAAGGCACCGTCAAAACCCTTGCCCATGGCGTCCGCGATCCAAATGGTATTCACTGACCCCAGGCATCTAACAGGGATAATACGAACATAGGGACTCCACTTGTTTCCCCTTTGAGCTGCCATATCCATTGCAGGGTAAGCGTCGTTTTCACATGCAAGCACCAGGATTCTGGGTCCGCCTTCCTCAATTTCATCGGGTACGCTTACTTGGGTTATCATGGAACTTATTTGTCCTACCCCGTAATTGTCAAAGGATATGACACGTTCAGGACATGCCCCCATACAAGTACCGCATCTTCTGCATCTCGCAATGTTGGGTTTGGGCGTCCCTTCTTCATCTTCCTCCAGTGCACCGAAAGGACATTCAACAGTGCATCTCCTGCATTGGGTGCAGCGCACGAAGTTGAACTTGGGATAGGACAAGTCCCCGGATCTGGGATGTACTGACATACCCCGGTTAACCGATTCCAGGCACTGAATGGCTTTCAGAGCAGCACCCTGGGCGTCTACTTCGGATTTGGCCAAGGTCATGGGTTGATGCACGCTGCCGGCTGCATATATTCCGGTCCTTCTGGTTTCGTAGGGAAAGCAGATATAATTGGAATCAGAAAAACCGTCAAAGAGTTCCAATTCCGGAAAGGACGGTCCCTGTCTATAGGATAATTGCAGGATCGGGTCCAGTGCTGTAGTGGGAACCAGTCCTGTGGGCAGCACGACCATATCCGCTTCTACCTCTATATTGTCGGCAATTAGAGTGTCCCGGGCGCTTATTAATAGCTTGTTGTCATTGGACGCGGTAATTGATTCCACCTCTCCCTTGGTCATCATTATACCTGTATCATCCTGTGCAGCTTTGTAGTAATGTTCATTCACGCCCGGAATGGTCATATGTTCATAAATAATAAACGCTTTGGACTGCGGCAAAAATTCCCTGACATAGCCGGCTTGTTTAAGTGCATTCAGGGAAGTTATTTCAGAAGTATAAGGAAGGTGTTTATAGGTCTTGTTTACCTGGAATGTTTCTTCTTCTTCCTCTTCAGCATCCTCGTCGTTCTTGGCAGCTTCCTTTTCCTGTTGTTTCTTCTCGATTTGTTCCTGTTCCTCCTGGCTCAATTGGTCCAGGGTATCCCTGAAACCCAGAACAAAGGCAACATTTTCCGGTTTTTTACCGTCACTGGGGCGAACAACCTCGCCTTTTTTGGCCATTTCTTCAAATTGAAGCATGGTGACCACATCCTTGTTTTTGCCGTACCCCAGGGGTTCCAGATACTGCTTGTCCTGTTCCTCCCAGCCAGTGGCTACTACCATGGCACCCACCTGCAGCTCTTCTTCTCCGGAGGAAGTCTTCAAACTAGCAGTAAAATCACCGGGTTGTCCGGAAAAACTTTCCAATCTCGTGGATGTGTATATTGTGATTTTGTCCTGGTTTTTGACTTGTTGGACTAATTCGTCAATTCCCGGATACTGGGATTGTGTGTAGGGATATGCCAATGGAAAGGATTTGTAGAGTTTCCTGGCATAGCCACCCAGTTCATTCTCCTTTTCCACCAGGATTACTGAATAGCCAGCCTTGGCTATACTCAATGCGGAATTGAGACCGCTCCATCCGCCACCTTGTACCAGGACTGACTTCACGGATTCGACAATTTCCGGTTCCGGGGCTTCGATCTTTTCCAGCTTGGCAATACCCATATTCAAATAATCCAAAGCCATTGCCTGGAGCTGCTCAGGAGGATCCTGCTCCTGATTTGCTTCATTGCCTTCCGGATCTTGATAAGCCCAAATACACAGTTCCCTCAAGTTTACTCTTTCCTGGGGTACCTTGGAACCGAAATCCAGGAATTCCCAATCCACCCTGGGTGATGTACCACCTATGCACACCGAGTCCACGGTTTCCGCCTTCAGATCTTCCTGGATAGCATTTATTCCTTCATCTCCGGAAAGAATATCAACTATCTTAACCGATGTGCAAAGTTTTTTCCACTTTTTCTGCACTTTTTCGGCAAGATCATCCAGGTTAAGATACTGCCCTAAACTTGTTTTATCCAGATATACACCGACTTTCTCGGCCATTGTTACCTCCCTCTAACCGTTTGTATTGCCTTCATTGCCGCACTTGTAGCAGATTGAGCAGATTTCATAACATCCAGCGGTTCCTTGGCGCAACCAGCTGCAAATATTCCTTTCTCTTCACCATTGATTATAAAGCCTTCTTCGTCCAGGCTTATATCAAAGGGTAGAGTATCCTGGGACAGATTTGGTTGCATTCCGGTTGCCAAAACCGCCATGTCAAAATGTTCATTGGATTTGTTTCCAGTCAAGGCATCCTCTACTGTTAGCCACACTCCTCCGTCACTTATTTCCTCCTGAACATCTGCCACTTTGCCTTTAACAGTATTGATCTTGGGATCTGACATTATATTTTGTGCGAAATTCTCATAGCGTCCAGGCGTACGGAGGTCAATATAATAGATAGTTATTTCTGCTTCCGGATATTGTTCCCTTACATATTGGGCTTGTTTCAAAGAGGCCATACAACATATATAAGAACAATAGTTCAAGTGATTTTCATCGCGCGATCCGGCACATTGAACAAAAGCGACTTTTTTGGGAGGCTTGTCATCGGAGGGCCTCTGGATTTTACCCTGTGTCGGTCCACTTGGTGCTGACAAACGCTCCATCTGCATGTTGGAAATGCAGTTGGTTATCTGTCCTGCTCCCAGGTTGGTCAAGTGGGTAGTGTCGTAAGGTTTCCAGCCAGTCGCCAGTACTATACTTCCTACCTGCAATGTTATGGTTTTTTCCTTTTCTTCCAGATCAATTTGTTGGTTTTGGGAAAGTGTTTTCCTGTCCTCTTCATTCAATTCCTCGGACTCCAACACGTACCTGTTGGGGAACGCAAAAGGCACATCCTTGTGCAGTGGCTTGCGTTTACAGAGCCCCAATTCGAAATCGCTCTTCACTTTTCGATTCAGACTCTGTTCCAATGGTCTTAAATCCACACTTGTAGGTGGGGTGTGCCTGGGCTTCAGGCGTACAGTTACTTCGTAATTGCCTGCACTACCACTTACTGATGTGACCTCTGCCAAGGTAAAAAATTTCAGGTTTGAATTTTTCCGGATCCTTTGAAATTGGATCTCAAGTCCGCATGATGGGGGGCATAATTTGGGGAAATACTTATTCAGCTGCATTACCCTGCCACCCAAAAATGGTCCCTTTTCTACCAGATATACTTCGTGACCAACTTCCGCGGCTTCCAGAGCGGCTGTAATTCCACTGAATCCTCCCCCCAAAACTAAGATACTTTCTGACATTTGGTTCCTCCCTATAGGTCAGCTTTACTTACTGCTTTTCGCTAGTGCTTGTTCGAAAACTCACCCATCTATTTCTACGCTCCTGAATTTTGAAAACCTCATGTATAAATATACAAGCGGTCTCAAAATTTTTGTTCCTTATGGAGTCGAGATTTTCCTCGCTCCTTATAGTTGGGTAAATTTACGTCCAATTACAGTTAACGGTCAGACACTAGCTAGTTTTCATCCGGAAACTGCCCTTTTCCGTTTGACTATGTCAATCTTCAAAATTTTTCGTCGACGTATTAAGATACGCCTCCTCATAATTTTTTGATTTCCTTGTGAAACGAAAAAAAATCTAGTTTCCGAATTGAAAACTTACTATTTCCATATCCGGAAATTAGGAATTTCCGGATAGGAACTAGCTAGTTATTGGGTTCAGTTTCATTTTCTAATTTAAAGAAATTTCATCTCCCGTTTATAACTACATAACCGGGAGATGAAATTTCTTTAAATTTAAGGGCCGCAGGATAACCTGCGGCCCGGAGTATGTGTAGATTACAGGCAATAAGGATCAGGTATGATCTGAATATATGGCCTCTTGAACAGTGTGGTTTCGTTTTTCTCCGGATCGTATTTGGAGTTTACAAAGCATCTCCACTTGTCGTCGTCAATAGCCATACAGTCGGTTCTGTAGTAGAAACCGGGATATCTGGTCTCATCCCTGAACTCGATGTGCTGCATATGCAGCCTAACTGTCCAGAGCCTGTGGAACTGCTCCCAGCATCTCAGGAGTTCGTGCAAGTCTCTTGCCCCCAGATTCTTGGAGTCTTCTTCCAGCATACTCAAGAGATGGAATCCTTGCTTGAGCATGGATTCGGAAGTCATGTAGTGAGTGGAACAGCCACCGCCGTACTCGTCAGTGTGCTTCATCAGGCGCATCATGAAATTGCGCGGTGTGATGAAGTAGGGATTGACTGTGGGATCGGTGGATTCTCCCTTGGTCTCTTCGTACTTGTACCACGGTCCGTAGATTTCGTTCTTCAGGTCCTCGTTACTGCGCGGCAGTGTAGGAGTGAAGTCCTTGTGGTCCACAACCCAGCGTACAAGCTGCTTTCCTGCGATCCTACCCTCGGCGTGTGAACCGGAGGAGAACTTGTGCCCGGAAGCACCCACTCCATCTGCGCAAGTAAATAAACCTTTTACAGTGGTCATTCTATTGTAGGCTTTGCCGTTGTCGTCTCTTACCTTGTAGTCTTCAGGTACCCAGTCTTCGTCCGGTCCGGAAACCCAGATTCCGCAACATCCGGAGTGGGATCCCAAAAGGTAGGGCTCAGTAGGCATAAGTTCGGAAGGACTCTCTTCCGGCTTGATATCCATGCAGGCCCAAAGGTTGGCCTGACCGGGAGCCATATCCAGGAAGTCCTCCCAGGCTTCGGACTCGAGGTGCTTTTGTTCGTTCTTGTCCAGTTCCTTGAAGGTATTTTGCAGTGCAGTTGCAGTGTCCATAAACAAGGGACCCTTGCCTTCTCTGATTTCCTTCATCATCATGTGACTGCGCAAACATGCAGGTATTACTGAGCCCAAAGCATATCCCCTGTCCTGGTAGGGCTTCATCATTTGTTTGTTTGTCTGGGCATAATCCTCGCCGAGCGCATTTGTGGCTTGTGCCTTGAACAGAAGGAACCAAGCACCAACCGGTCCATAACCGTCCTTGAACCTTGCGGGACAGAATCGGTTTTCCATCATGGTCATTTCTGCACCCACTTGTGCGCACATGGAATAAGTGGATCCCGCGTTCCAAACCGGATACCAGGCACGGCCCATGCCTTCACCTGTGGACCTGGGCCTGTACACGTTAACAGCACCACCGCAGGCTACCATCATGGCATTGGCCTTGAAAACATATACCTTGTTTTCGCGAGCAGAGAAGCCAACTGCTCCTGCGATCCTGTTGGATTCGTTTGCATCCAGCAGGAGTTTTACTATAAAGATCCGCTCCATATATCTATCTTCACCCAGTGCGTTCTTGGCTGCTTCTGCAACGATTACCTTGTAGGATTCGCCGTTGATCATGATCTGCCATCTTCCGGTACGTACCGGAGAGGAACCTTCCCGAACTGCGTGGCCCTCGGACTGAGCTTTTGCTCCGTCCAGGTTCTTTCCGTCCTTCTTTACCCAGACAGGCAGTCCCCATTCCTCGAACAGATGTACGGAGTCGTCAACGTGCCGACCCAAGTCGTAGATCAGGTCTTCACGTACAACACCCATTAGGTCGGTTCTAATCATTCTTACGTAATCCTCGGGATCGTTATCTCCCAGGTAGGTGTTAATTGCGGACAGACCGGGTGCAACTGCGCCGGACCTTTCCATGGCTGCCTTGTCCACAAGCATAACGTTTACATCGTATTTTTCTGCCCAGCGCACTGCTTCTACAGCAGCACCGCAGGCACCCATACCTCCGCCTATGATCAAGGCTTCAGTACTCATCTCAACTATCTCGGGTTCTGCCAGCGACAGTCCTTTAGTTGCTTCTTTACTTGGTAACTGAGGCATATATTCACTCCTTTTTTACTTATTGATTTTACTCAATCCAGT
>CAJXKR010000160.1 GCA_913055815.1 uncultured Desulfohalobiaceae bacterium
GCCGACCCGGGCGGTCTCTCTTACATAGTAGTAGGGCCTGCCCTTTTTCATCTTTTTATGTAGATGAGCCATGGCCCGGTGTATAACAGCAGGGTCTCACAATGTCAAGAATGCGAATTGTAAACCCGTATAAATAGAAATTATGGCAAAGATAGTGGCGTAAAAGTGGGGTCTCACAAATCTTAAATATATATCTTACTGAAATTTTTACTTAATTCCCGCAATGTCAGCTTTAGCTGTAGAAAGTCCTGTTTATGGGTTAAATCACTAAGCTGGAACGCTTCGTCTAGTGGCACTTGGGTACAAAAATCACTCGCGTTTACGATATCACTTGCTGAGGGTGGATGGCAGAGTTCTGCTGTAGCGATGTCGTCGAAATCCGAATAATCTGGATTTTGACAAGGAAAGTCTTGATCTACACATTTTGGCATCTAGAGAACTCCCATTTCACGGCTAAAGCTAGCCATCAGCTGCGCGAGGAACGAGCGTCGGCTGTATGGCTTTGTTGGGCATTTTCAGCCCTGGTACAGATTGAGTAGGTATACATGGACATTAATAATTCGACCCTCGTCCTCCAGTGACGCCATGGAAACACGCCACTCTCCGTCACCCGGGGATTGAAGTTCAGTTCGAAAGTTCTTGTGTGCCTTTAAAATCTCTGGAACCTTAGACAATAATGCACTGAAGCGGGCATTATGTTTATTGAAAATTACTAACGCAGCCTTGCAATCACGCCATGTGAGGTAGCCAAGAAGCTGATCAATCGCTTCTTCCAACTCCTTGGGGCCTCTCCATACCTTGCATTCCGCGATGAAAGCTGCGCGCCCTTGGTCTTCGATTCGAATATCGGTCTTACCACTTCGTCGAAACGCCTCGCCCGCCGCGGCCCCTTGATAATGCCCATTTAGGTGCGCAAGCAGAATGTCTCTTAGCTCTTCCTCATCATGGACAGAATAAGTCTTTGGGGTAGTTTCGAAGGTTCTCCCTTCATGCCGAATAACTGACAGAATGTGTTCGTAATCGTCATTGGTAATTCCTGGCTCCGCCTTGAAGCCCGATTTTGGGGGTGGAGGCAGTGGCCGAACCAACTTTCGTTCAATTTGTATAGGTTCGACCGGCGGTGCCCCCTCCCGTCGGCGAAGTGGAATGCCAAGAAGGTCTTCAATGCCCTCCTGTTTCTTAATACGTTCTCGTCGGGCTCGCACAGCATCCTGCACGACCCCAGGTAGAGAAGCGTTGAAGTTATCAATTTGTCTTTTCTGTGAATCTATATAAAACCTTATGGAGCGTAGCTCTTCGTCAACCCGAGATTTGAATTGCTCCTGCGGTTCGTCAACAGGTAGCACTATGACAATCTTTAGCGATCCTAGGCCCGTTTGGTCCGGTTTAGAGAACTGTGCCCGGGGGAATACGGTACTCCACTGATTAGGTTTCAAACGCCATAGTTGGGGGTCACCGCTGTACGGAATGGAGACTATAACTTCCATCGCTGCGACCATGATCGGCCCGCGATCACCGAAGGGATTCCTGTCCCTCCATCGACTTACGTCGATCTTTGTTTCATTTTTATCCATCTCTGCGTGGTCCTCGTATAACACGAGCGGATCCATCTCCAGTTCCGACACCACATGCGCTACTACCTCTTCTTCTGGGGAATTCAAGAATTGCTCTTGCGGCAAACCATCAACCTTTTCACGCACGCTCGCCTTCTGCGCGCGCAATGTCTCGTCCAAATCTCCCTCGTAGAAGAGCAGCCTATTTCTACGTTTCATACTTGTCCAATTTCAGTTCCTTTGCTGCCCAACGCCGAAAGTAACGGACCGCTTTGGAGCGAAATCAAAGGCGCAGCGGAAAAGCGGTCCCGTTGCCCGCCTTGTTAGAGCAGGCTATTTGCGTAAGCCTCTGCTTTGAGCAGCCAAAGGGTTTCGTAGCCCCCGATTGATTGATAGTCGAATGCCTGTCCATCGGCTATCGCCGTCCCTTGAACCAGCAATGTTAGCGGTTGAACTTTCCCTCGATCCCCCGTAGCACCGGGCACTAAGCCAACCAACATAGGAAATCTCCAGATCTTGCCCTCGAGCCGCCTTTCCTGGAACCTGAAAACTGGAGAACCGCTTATGCTATCATAGTCACTCAGCTCAAGCCCCATGCAGTTTATGTGATCATTTTGTTTAGACTAGTTCAAGGAAGCGATCAAGATCAATTTTCGCTTGTTTCAGAATATGTGAAAGTGTACTTCTTTTGACCGGACGATGAGCAGGTACTGTCAGTTTTAATGTTTCTTCACCAGTATGTTTCTGGAGCCGGATATGACTCCCCCGTTGCCGCACTACCACTACCACCCGTCTTTGCGCAAGGCACGAAGGACCTTGTCGTAATTTACACTAGGAACCCTTGTCATATTGCGATTTCCCGGAATTCAGAGCCTTCGCTAAAATCCAAATCGTCATCAACAGGTTCCAAATACAACTCAATGGCCTCTTGAATGTTTTTCATAGCTTCTTCTGGATTTTCTCCTTCGCTAATACAACCGGGAAGCGAGGGTACAAGTGCTGTATAACCCCCTTCCTCACTTGGTTCCAAAACCACTCTTAATTTCATAGTTCACTCTCCCTACAATTTATATGATAAAAATAGCAACAAGTTACCTTGTTTTCAAGCAAACAAAACACTTTTTATAACTACCTGGATATGGTCACAAATAGAAACTTTTAAATTTAAATCCTAACGCCAATTGCTTGATATTAATGAAAGGCAGTTGATTGAAAATTATCCAAAATGGGCTGATGATTTTATACAGAAAAAAACAACTCTGCAAAATTTATGGACAGAGGCATTGGCAGTCTTCAGTTTATAGATGTGGTCAAGAAACAGCTTGGAACCAGGGCCAAACACCGCAAAATCAAGGAGGAGCCTTTTGGAACTACATGTATACTTAAGGAACCGGCTGCTGCTTATAATCATTATTTTGAGCATGGAATTAAACGTCTAAGCTCTAAAAACACCTTAGCCTGGCATTATTTCCCTGATATATGAATAGGTTGTGTAGGTCCGACCCTGCTGAAACAGGTGAGGGCATGAATCACTGTGGTTGTCTAAAATACGAAATTCGAATGATTAAAACAACAGCAGTTTTCCAGAAATTGCATTCGCCCTTGTTTTGGTGATTCGGTCATTCGAGTTTCGTATTTCTTGCTCCAGTTGGGCAAGATTGCCCGGATTTCGTGCTTCGAATTTTTTCGCTTTGGGCTTAAAGGCTGAGCTAATTGCCTCTGACCTGGTCCTCAGGACCAGGATTGTGAAACTGCATTCAACCGTTTTTGCGTCCAGGGGGCCTTCCCCAGTCACCGTTGTCAAGTCAAAATTCGAGAAGGGCTTTGACAATCAGTATTATATCGTCTATTTTGAATCCAGGATTCATTTTAAACGATAAAAGGTGACTTTTCTATGTATGTTCCACGCACTTTGGAAAGTTTTATAAAGAATGCTGCGCTGCAATTTCCGGTTTTGCTTTTGACTGGAGCGAGACAAGTGGGAAAAACAACCTGTATACGCCATTTAGCTGAAAAGGAAAGGACTTATGTTAGTCTGGACGATCCACTTGTTTTAAATCTGGCTAAAGAAGATCCGGCCCTTTTTATGCAACGCTTTCCTCCTCCTGTACTAATTGATGAAATTCAATATGCACCTGAACTTTTGCCATATATCAAGATTGAAGTTGACCGGGAGAGAAAGCCGGGATCTTTTTGGATCACCGGCTCTCAACAATTTCATCTCATGAAAGGTATATCAGAAACACTGGCAGGAAGAGTTGGTATACTAAATCTTCTGGGACTATCCAGAAGGGAGATGCTGGGCAGTGGCTATAACATAAAGCCATTTGTGCCTGATTCGGCAACAATAATCGAACGGCTGGAAACCGGAGACGAACTGGACCTAAAAAAACTGTATAAATTGATCTGGCGGGGATCATTCCCGGAAGTCGCCTTACGCAATGAGTTGGACTGGAACCTCTTTTACAGTTCTTATGTGCAGACCTACCTTCAAAGGGATATCCGTGACTTGGCCAAAGTCGGCGACGAAATGTCCTTTTTGCGCTTTCTGAGGGCCAGTGCAGCCCGGTCAGGCCAATTGTTGAACATGTCCGAATTGGCCAGGGATGCAGATGTGTCATCCAATACCGCCAAAAAATGGCTCTCCCTTCTTCAGGCATCAGGAATCATTTATTTGCTGGAGCCTTATTTCTCCAACACAACAAAACGCATGGTCAAAAGACCCAAGCTCTATTTTCTGGATACTGGATTATGTGCATATCTTACAGAATGGTTAAGCCCGGAAACCCTGGAGGCCGGGGCTATGTCAGGAGCTATATTTGAAACATGGGTCCTGGGGGAACTTTTGAAAAGTTACTGGCACAATGGACTCAGGGCGCCATTTTATTATTACAGGGACAAAGACCAAAAAGAGGTAGATTTGATTATTGTCAGGGATGGAAAGCTTTATCCGCTGGAATTTAAAAAGACTGCTTCTCCCGGTAAAAAAGAAGCACGAAATTTCCAGTTGCTGGAAAAATTGCAAATGCCCCTTGGATCGGGTGGAGTGATTTCACTGGCTGAACAATTCCTGCCGTTAACATCTACAGTACATGCTATTCCAGTTGCAGCACTATAAGCAAGCAACCCCTCACATGGTTTTGGTTGCAGTTTTATGGTATTGTTCCCTGCACCGCAACCAATGTCCAGAACTCGTTGTATTTTTGGGATCGACTGAAACGCAGCTTGTGTAATCAGTTCCATTGCCAATGGTGCATCAACCGTGGCTGTTTGACCGGTTTCAATATTCGAAAATCGCTCGAGCGGTGACGATATCGCTTTCCAGGTCCAGTAACGCGCTTAGTTATGAACTATCCTCCAATGTCTTCTCTAGGACAACAATCCCTCCTGTTCAAGCACTGGGCACAGTTTTTTAAGAACTGAGACAACTCCAAATAGTCGATATAGGATTGTCTTCTTCATTTTATTCCCAACTGTTCTTTTATCTTTTCAACAAAGCTGGATGAACCTACTGCTACAGCCTCGGTCCATGACTTTTCCCTAGTTGGGGATTTTTGTATATATTCATCAATCCAATGCTGATAATTATCTGTTAAAAAATACTCATCTGCACCCAATAACTGTTTCAAACGATCTCTGGCTAATAATCTATATCGTTGTGGAGGATCAACAATCTCATTATAACCGCAGTGCTTCCATTCTCTGGGGTGATCAACAACACCTGCCCTTACCATGTTTAAATCAATATAAGTCATACAACGGACCAAATGCTCTTCTGTATCTACCGCAGTTGCATGGTAACGGTCTTCCCAAAAAGCCCCTTTTCGATTTTTTCTTTGATTATATTGCTGTCCAGTTCTACCTGCCACAAGTTGAGTAGAACGAGGTGTGACTTCGCGATTTTCAGTGCTATATACTAATAAATGAATATGGTTGGAGGTTACAGCATAATTTAATATCTCAAGACCATATTTTTTTTTGGGCTTCAAAAAGCCAATTAATCCAAGTTCTTCGATCTCGTACAAATTTAAGTAAAAATTCCCTCTTATGACATCTATAAGTAATATGCCAAACAAGGTCAGGTAAAAAATATCTGTTTGCTCTGGGCATAATTGTTTAAATCGATCTTTTTAATCACAAAATTGCCATTTTAAAGTATAATTTTTGCTTTATTTGATTACTTTATATAGTTTATTAAGGAAGTTATCCAGGTCCGACCCCAATTAGACCATATTAGATTACGACCCATCCCTCCATCGGAAAATAACGCAGAATAAACCGGCGCGGCGGTAAAGGGTTGATTTAAAAGGGAACCGCCGTTCCGCGTCCGGTTGAATGCCTGGTTGGCGACTAAACGGTTATCGCAATTAAATAAAATGCGGCCAGCAAGAGGCACATACGCTATTGCGCATTTTCGATAAGTCCCTTTTCTTGGAGATACTGGACCACCCGGTTAGCAGAAAATTGTTCCCTGATTCTTTTTCCAGCACTCGAATTTGCAAGTGAGAGACATGTTTTTCTCAATTGGTTTACAGTTTTTAAACGATTTGTAACCGCCTTTGCACTCATATCAATCTTCATCGATTAATCCTTTTAAGTATTCTATGTCATCCATATCTTGACCACTTTTTCTTAATGATTTCAGGTTGATCAGGCCTTCAGGAGACAAAACTTTTAATGTCCCTCCTTCCCACTCAACTGAAATCTTGCTGTCCCAAGAAATTTTGGTCTGTGGAGTGACAAGTAATAAATCCAACGTGATGTGTTCCCCTGATTCATCATCGATTTTTGTCATTCGATGAATTTGGACAGCTCCATCCTTAAATGACATGGGCGTTGCAGGCATGTTGAACCCAAGTTTTTCAACTATTTGTTTTATCTTGCCAAGTAAATCCGGCTCAACCATAATATCAATGTCAAGGGTAGCTCTTGGCCTTGCATAGACAGCCAAAGCTAACCCTCCACACAATGCATAATCTATGTTGTTTTTATCAAATGCTTCAATAAGATTTTTTAATTCAATCAATAAATCCATTGTTTCTAGCCTTTCATGCTTTCCCCATGTGTAGCGATCACGTCACATATTTCATGTCGCTCTGCATTTTCAGGCTGATCTTAACGCCACCAATCCGGATTTGTTCTTCCAAGAAATTCGGGACTGAATCCAGACAGTTCTTCTTCAGTGACCAACTTATAATAACGCATAAGTCTAAAACACATCTCAGCTGTTGAACAAGCGATGAGTTAAGCCATCAGGTACCAGATGGCTTAACATGTCAAGCCCCCTTCATCTATATTTCCAAGTGCGAAATGAGACTCAGCTATCGCTCTTTTCATATTATGCATTAACAATTCATCTGAATCTGGAAATATTGAACAAAATTCTTCACAATAAGCTATTCTTTTCTTATAATATTCTGGGTCATCAATACCTGCATTCCCAAGTTCAGCTTCAAGGTCCTGACACCAATTAAAGATGAACTCACAGCCGGAAAATATTGTTTCAGCTTCTTGAACATCTCTGAATTCAGGTTTGAACCTTTTTTTGAGGCTATCCCATAATTCCAGCCACATATCACATGCTTTTGTAATTTTATTTTCTTGAAGTAATAACCAACCTTTTTCCATCAATGTATCAAGTTCATCACGTTGTTTTTCTGGTAGTAAATCTGATTTTGGTTTATTTAAACAACATTTTTTATATTTTTTCCCACTTCCACAAGGGCATGGTTGATTTCTGCCAATTTTGACCATATTTTC
>CAJXKR010000161.1 GCA_913055815.1 uncultured Desulfohalobiaceae bacterium
GGCAACAAGCTAATCATACCCCCTCCAACATATACAAGCCCTGTCGACAAGCACAAATCACAATCCGGCAGGGCTTGCATATGTTCATTGTCACCATCTAGACCGGGATCACCAATTCACCGGCAGGCGCACCAAGCTGCCAGCCTTGTTCTTGAACAACAGATAGCCGTACTGGTGACCGAACAAATACAACTCTCTAGTTATGTTGACATCCTCCTGGCAATAACTGATCAACTTGTCCACCTCACCATTTTTCCACCACTTGAGGGCCAAAAGCCCGTCCCCGCCCTTTTGGGTCCCCAGGGTGGCTGAAGCCAAATGATCCAGTGAGAGGCGGTATCCCAATCTCTTGTAGACCTCGTTTAGCATGTCCAGGGTAGGTAGAGACCGGAAATCGAAATTTACGTATCCCCTCAAGACATTGTAATCGAATTTACGGATATTAAATCCTACTACCAGATCCAAACTGATCAAATCTTTTATCAACTCCTTTATCCGGTCCTGCTGGTAAGTCTTGAATTCACCGCTTTCACTGTCGAACAAGACTGCACAGCTAACACCCATCTTGTGGGAATTATTCCAGCCCCCGACCTCCTTGGCCCCGTACTGGGTCTCCAAGTCCAGCACCCCGTAATAGAGTGGGGAGTTATTGCCCGGATTATGGTTTTCGCTTTGTTTGCTCGTGACCCGGGAAGGGGTGGAATTGGATCCGGATTGGTAATTCCCGGTTTGAAGGACTGACTTGGCCTCCCCTGCAGGCAGTTCCCTCTTCAGTGCCTTCAGGATACTGAGTGCGGCAAGCTTGTCCAGGGGGCGATTGCCGGAGCCGCACTTGGGGGAATGTACGCAACTGGGACAGCCGTACTCGCATGTACAGGAACTAAGGGACTCCCAGGTCCTCTCCAACAAGGAGCAGGCCTTGGCAAAGGCCTGTCTGGTAAGCCCCACACCCCCGGGGACTGCGTCGAACACAAACACCCCGGCGCATTCCAGTTGGGGATGCGCGGGCTGGGAGATGCCTCCCAAATCGTTCCTGTCAGACAGCACCAACAGGGGAAGCACCCCGATCATGCCGTGCTCCAGTGCATGAATCCCACCCATGAAGTGCAAATATTCGTTCTCAATATTTTTTTGCAACCAGTGGGGTATTTCCAGCCAAAGCCCTTCGGTCTCGAATACCAGGGGTTCCAGGTCCAGGGGTTCCACTGCAATCAGGGTCTGCCCCTTGACCTTGCGTTTCTCGTAGCCTACCACCTTATCTGTAACCCGCAGCTTGCCCAGGGATATTCGGGTGGCCCCCAAGTCCTTTTGGTAGTAACACTGCAGTATTTCGGTTTCCTTTTCACTCCTGGGCCTGGTAAAGTAGGAAACTTTCGCCGGATGAGCAGTAACCAGACCATCGTCAGGCAAAAGCTCGTCTATCACAAAGGTCTTTCCCCTGTGCAGATACACCGCTCCAGGGTGGGTTTCCTTTTGTGCGCGGTAATGATCTATGTTTCCGATATTCTCGGAATTTTCCCTGTTTATTATGTTCAGGCCCTTTCCGGCACCGCGCAGGTTCACCTCCCTGTGCACATTCTTCCTGGCGGGAAACAATCTCCTGCCGTTTTTGCTTCTCAGCAAATCCCCGGATTCTTCCAGACTGAATACTGCAGATGCTACTTCTTCCTGTCCCAGCCAATCTTCTTTCGCATCCAGGGGCAAATCCGTGGCTGCACACTGCAGGTGCCACTTCATCACCGCCGGATTGTAAGGGTTTATCACCGCATCCTCCGGGGGAAGCCGGAAAAAGTTCCCCGGATTGGACATGAAATACTGATCCAGATTATCCTCGTGCCCTATCATGACCACCGCGCTGTCCTGCAGTTTCCTGCCCACTCTTCCGGCCCTCTGCCAGGTCGCCATGACAGAGCCCGGATATCCCACCAGTACGCACAGGTCCAAGCCACCGATATCTATCCCCAGTTCCAGGGCGCTGGTACTTACCACAGCCAGTAGATCTCCCCTGGACATTTTGTCCTCTATCTCCCTTCGTTCCTGTGGCAGGAAACCGGAGCGATAGGCACTGATAAGATGTGCATACTTCTTGTTCTTCTGGGATGTCCACAGGGCGATCAACTCGGTCATCTTCCTGGATTGGGAGTAGACTATGGTGCGCAGCCCCTTGTGCAGGGCAGACTCCAGAATGCGCATGCTGCACCTGGCTGCTCCTTCCAGGGAATTCATGAACAAAAAGTGCCTCTTGCCCTGGGGGGCACCATTCTCGGAAACGGATTTGGACTCCACCCCGGTAAGCCTGGAGGCCAGGTCGTCTGGATTGGCGATGGTAGCGGAACAAAACACGAAACTGGGATTTGCCCCGTAGTAGCGGCAGATCCTAAGCAGCCTGCGAAACACCCAGGACATGTTCGATCCCATGATCCCGCGATAGGTATGTACCTCGTCCACGATTATGTGGTCCAGGTTGGACAAAAATTCCTGCCAATTGTGATGATAGGGCAAAATGCCCAAGTGCAGCATTTCCGGGTTTGTAAGCAGCATATTGGGTGGACTTGCCCTTATCTTGCTGCGTTTGTTCTGTGGGGTGTCACCGTCGTAAATATCCGCAGAATTTGCATTCATGCCCATCTTTTGTAATAATTCCCTGTAATTGCGCAACTGATCCTGGGCCAGGGCCTTGAGCGGAAAGATGAAAAGATTTTTGCTGGAAGGCTTCTGCAGGACCTTTTCCAAGACAGGCAAAACATAGATAAATGTCTTTCCGCTGGCGGTGGGTGTGGCAACCACCACATTCTCTCCCTGCCTGATACTGTCCAGTGCCTCTGCCTGATGCGAATACAGTCCGGATACGGACAAATCCCGGAGCAAACTGCCCAGTTCGGACGGAAGGGGGGTGGAGGGATTTCGAATCTCCTGCTTCCTGGAAGGAATTACCTGGTGATAGACGACCTCGTCCAGCAGATCCCCTGACCCTTTCAGTTCTTGTATGAAACGGGGTATTTGGTTCGACGCTGACATAATCCGAAATAGTAAGCCCTATCCCCTTGTCTTAGGGAAAGGATATTCTTACCTCCGCTCCTGTAGATTGTTTTGCATTTTCCAATTTTAAGCTGGCTCCGTGATTCTTGAGTATATTCTCAGCAATAGCAAGGCCCAATCCAACCCCTTGTTCCTGAGTCGTGTAAAACGGTTCCAGGCACTTCTCTTTGGTTTCCCGGTCCAAGCCCGGTCCGGAATCTATCACTTGCAGCATCTTTTCCTGTTCGTTCCATTGCAGGATTATTTCCCCGTCTGGATCCACAGCCTGGCAGGCATTCAACAGGATATTATAAAACACCTTGAACAAAAGTTCCCGGTCCCCGGATATACTAATTCCCTCCAGCAAATTGTTTTTAACCTGGATGCGCTTATTTCTGGTTTCCGGTTCAAGGAATTCCAGGGCGTCCTTGCATATTCCGCTCAGATCCACTTTTTCCATTCTGGGTTGTTTAGGCTCAGCATAATGCTGAAAATTATCCACTGCCTGGCTCAATTTTTTGGACTCGTCAAATATACTCCTGGCAAATCTGGCTTCCAGATTGTTTTCGGACTGGAAGCGCTTGACCAAGTACCGTGCACTGGTTTGAATAGTACTCAAGGGATTCTTTATCTTATTGGCTATACCCGATAGCACCCGGCCCATGCTGGCCAGTTTTTCGTTTTGATGCAATAGCCTTTCCATTCGCTCTTTTTCCTGGATCCGATCAGCCAAAATCTTGTCCGCTCGGACAATAATCCTATAAAGCACCAAAAATAGCACCATGGAAGAGAGCAGGGCAACTCCGGCAATAATACCCTGAAAATACTTGATGGTTTTGTAGTCGGAAGTTATATCCTGGGAAAATTGCAGGATCCCTATTATCTTGCCCTTGTTCTTCTCGCTCAGGCTTTTTTCCGTCCTCAAGGGACGTGTTGTTCGCAACACGTAGCTCTCTTCCGGGACTTGCAACTGAAAATATGACCACAGGGACACATCCTTCTTGATCACCTCAAAGTTGAAATCCCCATCTGCAGCTTCACTTACAGCCCTACCTGCCAAATCGGTCTTTCCCACCTCGGATTCGCTCATGGAATAGGAAACCTCTTTATCGAGATCGTAAATCCTCAGGTTTAACATTTTAAATCCGTGTATGGTGGACTTGACAACTTGATCCAATCGCTCGTACTGTGCTTCCCTCTCCAGTTGCACTTCTCCAAACCCCATAACAGTAGGCAAAATAAACCTTTGGAACACCTGGTGATTTAAATTTTCACTCAAAAGCAGGGCAAAATCCTTGTCCTTTTCCACCACTGTCTTTTGTGCATAATTACCCAGTATCACCACTATAAAGATACTCATTCCCACAATGAGCACAAGCGAACTCCAGGACAGGAACTTGACCAACTGGAAAGGCTTGGCCGGATCTTGAGAGAAAATACTACTCACTGTCACTCCCACTCCAAATTCTTATTCTCTAAATCTTCTTTCTAAATCTTGAACCTGTGAACGATTTTGGTTATCGTTTATTATTTAAAGCAAAACAACTATATCTGAAAAGGAGGTGGATATGCAAATCCTGGTTTTATATTTTTCCAAGGGGGGAAATACCAAACAATTGGCTGAAACCATAGCAGAAGGGGTAAATCAAGTAGAAGACGCCGAGGTCCTGGTCAGATCCACCCAGGATGTCACTCAATCCGAATTCGAGTCCTCGGATGGGGTAATCGTCGGTTCCCCGGTTTATTTCGGGGTGATGGCAGCGGAAGTTAAGAAAGTCCTGGACGACTTTATCGGATCCCGCAAGAAAATGGAGGGCAAGGTGGGGGCCACGTTTGCCACTTCCGGAGATCCAACCGGAGGGAAAGAGACTACCATGATGTCCATTATCCAAGCCCTCATGATCTACGGGATGATAATAGTGGGAGACCCCCTGAGCGCCACTGGCCATTACGGGACAGCTTGCTCCGGCGCTCCTGACGAGAAAACAGCTGAAAACGGCCGCAAATTGGGACAAAGGGTGGCAGAGACTGCAAAAAAGCTAAAACAGAGTTAGCAACCTAAAATAGGCAGTGCCCGTATGTTACAGCAACAAGCGGACACTGCCCCTGATAAACACTTGCATACTACGCAGCACCCGTTGCAAAGGACTTCCCTTCACCTTCGCTATTCAAAAAAAAAGGACTCTCTGTCCATTCAGCAGACAAGTTCCTAAGAATAGAAAAGATATTCTTAAGTATAGCTAGTTAGTTTCTATCCGGAAACCCGGGTTGTATAAACTACAAATTTTAATTTTATTCAAGCACAGGCCTTAAGATCCGATTGAACTTTTGATCATCGCATTTGACCACATCCTTTTGTAGTTCATTAAAACTCTCAATGAGTTGATAGGCATAATCTGAAAGTTTGGAAGCGCCACCAGCTGCACCTCCCTTTTTACGGATAACCAGCACCTTGCCAAGACGTTCTTCGGTGAGTTTAAGCCGTTCCCATATAGCCTTGTAACTTATTCCCATGGCTTTAGCTGCAGCGTTGATTGATCCTGTCTGATCAATTGTCTCAAGCATCCGTATCCGCCCCTGTCCAAGCACAATCTGTCCGGATTCATTTTCTATCCAGATTTTTGTTTTAAAATTTAACTTGTTAGAATCATTCATAACGAAATATTTTAGCATACAGACAAAAATAAAACAACCCAATACTATATTTCGATATATCAATATTGACATAGCGAAGATCAAAGTTTAAGTTTGCTTTTATACCTGCTGCATAAAAGAATCTTTAACTGTGCTTCAATGACCAACTACTTAAGGGAACTCGAGGAGGCAGACTGTATTCTGGTCTTTGGATCAAATACTACTGTGGCTCATTTGGTCCCCAAAAATGAATTTCCTATTGAAGTCCTTTTGAACAGTATCCTGGAGGCTGAAAGGAATCTCTTTTCCTGCAGGGAGGTGCAAGTTACAGATATGAATAGCAGGATAAAGAAAGGAGAGTTAGGTATATGCCCTGTATGCAGAGAAGCATATTCCAAAAAGCAGGACGAGATGTGTCTTTCTTGCCAGGGAAGCACTTATGGGGATGATTGATAAATTTCTAAAAATGCACAATACAACAGTTCTTCATATAACCCACAACCAGGATGATGTCTGGTATCTTGCCAATAAGGTGGCATTTATTAAACAGGGTGAACTGCTTCAATTTGGACAAACCAATGAAGTTTTAAGTAAACCACGCTATGAGTATGTTACTAGATTCTCCAGAAGGGAAATTATTGGACTTGAATCGATGATTAAAACTTAGCTATCGGTACTTGGCAGTATAATAGCAATCCTTTTTTATTTAGTTGAGCCCAGAACAAGAAAATGTTAGTGCCGTTATTCGTTTGGGGCTATTGGCAAAAGTCCAAAGTCCAAGGCTGATTATAAATAAAGGAGAAAATATGTCTCAATTCTGGCAGGACTTAAAATCCAATGCCTGGGGCCTTTTTAATGAACATAACTTGCTGGATAACTATGTGACTGTTAAGGCCAGACCGCTTAGCACCAATGAGGCTATCGGTGAGCCAGAAAAGAAGGATTTTCCTCTACAAAAGGGGAAAGAAAAGCTGATGCAGGCTGAATTTGAAGGATTTGCAGGTCAGGCCTATACAGACCAGTTTGGAGACTATGAGGGCAGCCTTGGTGATATTATAGCAATGGAGTTAAATGATAATTTCCAAAGGGCAGTCTTTGTCTCAACCTTAAATGCTGTATTAAAGTATCTGGGCAAGATTGAAGGCACAATTCACTGTAGGGATACAGAACCAGCTAAGTGCGCTTATAATTTAAGTAATTTTATTAATCAGCACTTCACTGAGCCAAAAATAACAATAATCGGATTTCAACCACGATTCGTCGAAATCTTGTCTGAGTCCTTTTCTACACGTGCAGTGGATATGGATCCCGAGAACATAGGCGAAAATATGTTCAATATCAGGATTGAAGGTCCTGAGACAACTAAAGATGCCATAGATTGGGCCGATTTACTTGTTATTACCGGAACTACCCTGGTTAATGATACTATTGGACAATTTTTGGATAACAATAAGCCCAAACTGTTTTACGGCACTACTATTGCCGGCGCTGCCTGGTTAATGGGGTGGTCGCGCTTTTGTTCCATGAGCAGCTGAATATTTTAGTTTAATTGGTTCTATTGGTTTAATTAGTTCCCGTGCCTGCTGCACATTTGTCGTTCATCACAAAGTCGTTGACCTTGCTGTCCTGTCCCCTAATATTGTGCCAGC
>CAJXKR010000162.1 GCA_913055815.1 uncultured Desulfohalobiaceae bacterium
ACACCCGGACGCAGCTTTTTCCTGTCCTGGGCCATAAACATGGTCTTGTCCGGAAGACATCCGATAGTACAGTTCGGGCCGTCTATGATCAGCCTCCTGCACACTTGCTTCAAGTCCTGCAAGAACCTGGAGTCTGGATGCTTGAGCAAATCCCCTCCCTGCAAAGGGGTGATAACGTGTTTATAAGCCCTGACATCCAGATTCAGGCTGTTTTGGATATAGTGCAGAATATGGGTAAACACTTCCGAATCTGACTGATAACCGCTGTATCCGGGAAATCCCCGGGATTGCAGGAATTCCTTTATGGGGACGAAGGCAGTGTTCTCCCCGTTGGTCATGGTGGAGTATCCCTGCAGGAAAAAGGGGTGGCAGGCATAAAGATTAATCGCGTAGTTGGTGTTCTGCCTTCCCTGGGCCATTATTACCTTGGCCTGCAGATCCGTGTTCTCCAGCCCCAGGGACCTGGCTACGCTCATGGGGTCCCCGATTTCCTTGATCATGATAACATCTGGCCAGAAACTGTAGACAATCATCTCTTCGTTTTCACTGCCCAACTGCCTAAGGTCAAGGCGAGTGAGCATGAGTTTGCGCTCGATATCCGCCCTGGATAGATTTTGCCATTCTTCTGGATAGTCGTATGCACGCACTATATAGTGATCCCTCCTGGGAACCCCGGGCGGCGGATTGTCCGAGACATCCAGGTAATGGCTGTACTTGACCTCAAACCCGTGCTGGTTCATGTATTCGTCCAGTTTCTCCAGCCCCTGCCTGGTAAAGATCCCGGACAGGATGGGAAACTGCTTGAGATCCTGGAACGGACCGCCGAGTTCGGTCATGTAGATGCCCACCCCGGATCCGTCGTGTCCCTCGCGCATCGCGTCCATGGCCCTTATGGCCCGCATGGGGGATTCAGGTTGTTCTGAAGTCAATGCAAAAAGACGGCACATATTCTGTCTCCAAAGTATTAGATTTAATAGCTCCCTAGTTGTTGAGCTGTTAAGCAAGAAATTAAGAAGTAACGACTCAAAATCCCTATTTTCTTGCTCAAGAACTTAACAACTTAAAAACTCCCACAACTACTTAAAACATACAACATACAACTTACTACCTACACCCTGAGCAAATCCGCACAGATTTCCTGTACCCGGGAAGTACAGAACTTTATTTCCTGCCCAAAATCCCGGTAACCCTCTCCAAACCCGGTTATCCAGGCCAGCCTCTTCAGGCCCTGCTCTGATTCCGGCAACCTGCCGGATTGATTGTTTACTTGCAATTGTATCCAGTGTTCCACGCGCCTCAGGAATATATAGGCGTATTTCAAGTCACTGGCCTGTTTGAAACTTATAAGCTCCATTTCCAACAATTTGTCCAGGGCTGTGAGTGTATTCGAATGCTGGAGGGATTTGTAGTATCCCCCGTAAAGTAGCTGGAAAACCTGGACCATGAACTCCAGTTCGTCCAATCCACCCTTGCCCAGCCTGACATCGTAAGATTCCGACTTGTCCGGGTAGTTTTGCTGCCTGAGAATATTGTCCCTTCTGTCCCGTATGTCGTTGATAATCTGAGCGTCAGAAAAGACCTGGAATACAAAAGGCTGCAACTCGTGCAGGAAATATTCTCCCAGCCTTTTGTTTCCCGCCACTGGCCGGGACTTTACAAAATACTTCCTTTCCCTGGGCGGACCGTATATTTGATAATAGTTGAGCGCCTTGTGCACATAAGGGATCGATTCACCGTTTTGATCATCCGGCCTTAGCCTCAGATCCACCGGGAAAACCCGCTCCCCCTGCTCGAAATCGTGCAGCATGCCTACCAAGTAGCGAACAAACAGGTGCAGGTATTCCTGCCTCTCTTGCTTTTTGCCGGAAAGCTCCTTTCTGCTTCCCAGGTTGTGCAGACAGATCAAGCTCACCTCGGAAACATAATCCATCTCGTATCCAGCCAGCCTGCCCATGGCCAATACAGTCAATTCCGAGAGATACTCGAGCACTTGTTCATGATCCGAATTTTCATCCATCCACCAGGAAGGGTGCTCCTTGAGTACGTTCATTCCGGATTGCAGGCACACCTGGGCCAGGTAGCTCAGTTGGGCCGTGGTGTCGGTAAAACTGTCCAACTCGAACAATTCCCTGGCAGCGATACGCACAACGTGCCTTTGCTTGAACCTCCGGTAACAAAGCAACAAATCGCGACAAGAGTCAGCTTGTTGTGTAATCTCCTGAATATCTTGCCAAAATTCGGTCAAATCAAAGCTGCGAAATATATTCTCCCTTTCCCAGGCCCAGTTATATATGTCCCCATTTTTCAGGAGTCCGTGTATATAACCGGAGGATTTCTTTAATTGCTCCAGCCGAAAAGCTGGATCTTTATTTACAGTATTCATCTAGAAATCCTGCATTTTCAGGTTGAGAACCTGTTTTCCCCCACTTGCGGGAAAAAAAGGGAACTCTGAATACCTGCATCCAAAGTTCCCTTCTCGACTCTCACGCCCTTGCAATTATCACGCAAGGAGTGTTTCACTTTTAGATGAAAGACTGTGTATGTGTAAGTGTCTGTGACTGTTAGGAAGAAGTCGTACAGACACGGTCACTTACACTGCCAACAGTCCCCTAGATATCGTAGTAGAGCATGAACTCGTACGGATGCGGCCTCAAGCGTATGGGATCCACCTCGTTCTCCCTCTTGTATTCGATCCAGGAAGTGATCACGTCCTCGGTGAACACGTCGCCCTTGAGCAGGAAGTCGTGGTCCTTTTCCAATTCGTCCAGTGCCTCTTCCAGGGAGGCGGGTGTGGACGGAACATCCTTCAACTCTTCCGGGCTCAGGGAATAGATATCCTTGTCCAGCGGCTCTCCCGGATCGATCCTGTTCTCTATACCGTCCACCGCTGCCATCAGTATCGCGCTGAACGCCATGTAACCGTTGCAGGATGGGTCCGGATACCTGACCTCCAGGCGTTTGGCCTTGGGGTTGGTGGAGAACATGGGAATGCGCAGGGCGGCGCTGCGGTTCCTGCTGGAATAGGCCAGGTTCACAGGTGCTTCATAGCCCGGCACCAACCTCTTGTAGGAGTTGGTCGTGGGATTGGTGATTGCACACAGTGCCCTGGAATGCTTGAGTATACCGCCCAGTGCGTGCATGGCCATATCACTCAGCCCGGCGTATCTGTCCCCGGCAAACATGGGATTGCCGTCCTTCCAGAGGCTAAGGTGTATGTGCATGCCAGATCCGTTGTCCTCGAATATGGGCTTGGGCATGAATGTAACTGTCTTATCGTGATTGCGGGCCACGTTCTTGATTATGTACTTGAACCACATCAACCTGTCTCCCATGTCCACCAGCGGGGAAAAGCGCATGTCTATCTCCCCCTGTCCGGCAGTGGCGACCTCGTGGTGCTCGCACTCCACCCTTATCCCGATCTGTTCCATCAACTGCACCATTTCCGTGCGCATATCCTGGTAGGAATCCATGGGGCGCACCGGAACGTATCCCTCCTTGTGCCTGGGCTTGTATCCCAGGTTGGGATTTTCCTCCCTGCCGGAATTCCAGATACCTTCCACGGAATCCAGATGGTAAAAGCTGTGATTGGGTCCGGAATCGAAGCGTACATCGTCCAGTATAAAGAATTCCGCCTCCGGGCCGATAAAGGAAGTGTCCCCCAGTCCGGAAAAGTTGAGGTACTCTTCCGCCTTTTGGGCGATATAGCGCGGATCCCGGGAGAACTTCTCCCTGGTCACCGGATCCATGATATTGCCGATCAGGGTCAGGGTAGGGACCTGGGCAAAGGGGTCCATGACCGCAGTGGTCGGATCGGGGACAACCAGCATGTCGCTGGCGTTAATTGGCATCCAGCCCCTGATGCTGGAGCCGTCGAAGCCGAAACCGTCCTCGAATGCGTCCTCGTCGAACTCGCTCATGGGAACACTGAAGTTCTGCCACAGACCGGGAAAATCGCAGAAGCGCAGATCGACCATTTTTGCGCCGTTTTGTTTTGCATAATCTATAACTTCTTTTGGATTCATTTCCTCCTCCTGTCTAAAGCTGTTTAGTTACTAAAATTGATTTACACCAATTTTAAATCCGGATTTAAAATACTTGATGCAAGAGCCCTGCCAAGTTTGACCCGCCTTTTAAAAATACTGCTTGGCGGGGCAAAACAAATAGGTTGTGCAAATTGCACTCAACCAGAACCAAACCATGCTACATAATTGTAACACTACACGAGCCCCAATCCCGGGCTCAAAGTTACCTTTTCATTCATCCACCACAATTCCGGATAGTTATATGTAAAAAAGGAAAAGCTACAAAAATGTACCACACGTACCAGTGTTACATTTTTGTAGCCAAGCCGAATCAAAAGGACTGCTGGGCAAAAGTGGAGGATATAAAGTCCGGATAGGCGCTTCCCCTGTGCTCGGAATAGTCCAGGCCTTCCATTTCCTCTTCCTCGCTTATTCTCAGCCCCACGGTCTTTTTGATCACATAGAACATGAGCAGCCCGGTACCGAAGCTCCAGGCGAAGCAGGTTACGATGCCCAGCAGCTGCACCCCGATGATGCCCAGAGATGTCCCCCCGGCCTTGAACAAGCCAGCTGCAAGGGTGCCCCAGGCACCACACACTCCGTGCACGGAGACGGCACCCACCGGATCGTCCACCTTGATCCTGTCGAAAAACAGCACCGCAAATACTACCAATACACCGGCTATTGCACCTATCAACACGCTACTGGAAGGAGCAACTGAAGCACATCCAGCGGTTATGGCCACCAGTCCGGCCAGGGCACCGTTCAAGCTCATGCTTATCTCCGGCTTGCCGAACTTTACCCAAGAGATGAACATGGCGGCGATAGCCCCGGCTGCCGCAGCCAAGTTGGTATTCACGAAGATAAGGGCGATATCCGTACTACCGGCGGTTGTGGAACCGGGATTGAATCCGAACCAGCCCAGCCAGAGGATGAATACACCCAGGGCTACCAGGGGCAAGTTGTGTCCCGGTATGGGCCGCACGCTGCCGTCACTCTTGTACTTTCCCTTTCTTGGACCCAGCATGATTGCCCCGGCCAGACCTATCCACGCACCCACGGAGTGCACAACCGTGGACCCGGCGAAATCTATGAATCCCAGGGCTTCCAGCCAGCCGCCTCCCTTGAACAGTCCGCCCCAGGCCCAACTGCCGAACACCGGATAGATAAACGCACTTATCAGCAGGCTGAAGATGAGATAGGCGTGGAACTTGGTCCTTTCAGCCATTGCCCCGGAGACTATGGTTGCAGCGGTGGCGCAGAACACCACCTGGAACATCCAGAACGCCAGCACCCAGGGATCACCCCCCGGAGTATAGTCGCTCAGGAAAAACCCGGAACTGCCGGTAATCCCGTTGGACACGCCGAACATGAGCCCGAATCCTATGGCCCAGAACCCGATCGTGCCCATGCTGAAGTCCATCAAGTTCTTCATCAGGATGTTGATGGAATTCTTGGCCCTGGTCATCCCGGATTCCACCAGGGCGAAACCCGCCTGCATGAAAAACACCAAGCACGCAGCTACCAGGGTCCAGACGTAGTCCAGGTTGGTCTGAACAGCATTTGCTGCCTGCTTGGCAGCCCCTTCAGCTCCCAGCACATGGCCAGCTGAGATCAAAAGCAGTATTGTTGCAAGTAATAAGGACTTTCTCATTTTGCCTCCTTTGTTTTTTTACAGGGCTTTGGTTCCTGTTTCTCCGGTCCTGATCCTGATGGTCTCCTCCAGGGAAGTGATGAATATCTTCCCGTCCCCGATCTTTCCGGTGGAAACCTTGTCCTTGATCAGGTCCACCACTTCCGAGACCTGGGAATCGTCCACCACCAGCTCCAGCTTGATCTTGGGTATGAAATCCACCCTGTATTCCGCTCCCCTGTAGATCTCGGTATGCCCCTTTTGCCTGCCGAATCCCTTGACCTCGGACATGGTCATCCCGGTCACGTTGATCTCGATAAGCCCCTCTTTTACCTCTTCCAACTTGTGGGGTTTGATAATGGCTTCGATCTTTTTCATGAACATCCTCCTCTGAGTAGTTAATTGTTAATGGTTGATGGCAAAATGAAAGTGCACCACCTAAGGTGCCTTTCATGACATTAAAATTTGGCCTTGGAACCTAAAACATAAAACCTTAACACTCTAAAACTTTTTCCTATTAAAACCGCCTAAAAGGATGTGGACAAACTGAGGCTTCCCCAGAAGTACCTGGAGTCTCCCTTGTCGTTTTCCAACTCCTCTTCACTGTCCCCGCTCAAGGGGAAGGAATAGTTAACTGCCGGTGCAAGGCTCCAGTTGTCACCGAGCGGCATGCTCAGTCCCGCCCAGAGCAGTCCGTCGTGCAGTTCGCTGTAAGTACCTCCTCCGGAAGCTCCGTCCTCGTCGTATTCGTATCCCGCCTTTGCCCCGCAATCCAGGGCGAGCGAATCAGTAAGATCCGTGCTGTGGGACAAATCCAGGGACGCGTAGTAGGCCTCGCCGTCTTCTATTTCGCTGTAGACGTTGAGCGTGGGGGACAAAAGGGTATCCAGCCCCAGGCTCGCAAACACCTCCTGGTTTTCACCCGTGGCATAGTCCTCGTAGTCGTAGTACACCCAGCCCACGCTGTAATTGAACTCGTCTACACTATTGCTGTAGGACAGGCTGAGGTCAGTCTCGTACAACTCCATGTTTCCCTTGTTGTCCATATCCTCTGTCCTGTAGTGGTCAGTGTCCATATCCGCCCAAATCCCGGCGGAAAATCCCTTGTAGCTGACCGCTCCGTCCAGGAAGAAGACCAGGCTGTCCCGGCTGTACTCGTAGCCACGGAAGACATACTTGCTGGAAGCGGTGACCGAGCCGCTGAAGGTGGGCTTGTTTTGCCCGGCCCAACCGACTGATACGGAGACAAACAGGATTAAAACAATAACACCGAAAAACGAGACTGGCTTTTTCATAACAACTCCTTTTGGGTTAAATATTTATTAAACATGGATCTGATATAGTTTTATTAGTTTATTCAACTCCACCTTGGCCTGTTTTGTTCCCTGTACAAAAAGAAGAATATTCACGGACAATTGCAGCAAAGTTACACAACAAATGCAGTTCCGCTTCCGAGGTACAAATGCTTTTGTAAATCTTGTCCGGGTCCTGGTTTTCGTTTTGTAGTTCCTCTATCTGATCCAGGGTGTACATCCGGGTGATGTCCGGATTGAACTCCGGATGGAACTGTACTCCCCAAATATGGTCCTGGATGCGATAGGCATGTACGGACTCGAACTCGTTCC
>CAJXKR010000163.1 GCA_913055815.1 uncultured Desulfohalobiaceae bacterium
TGTGGATGGATCCTGTTTTTGGTCTCCGCGGTGTTCTTCATGGCCTCCAGTGCCAAGAGCGGGGATATATTGGGCCTGATCGGGGGAATCTTGTTCTTCATCGCCTGTATTGTCTTCCTGATACCCCTTGCCAGTCCCGGGGAATAAACAAACCGCGTTTCTCCCGAATTGTACCTGACCAGGAGCAAAAATTACAAGCTGAATATCTCGGTGTAGACATTTTCCAGATCCACGTAGAGCATACGCTCACGTAGATCGCTCCCCTTGCCCAAAAGGATTTTTATTACTTCAGTAGCCTGCAAACTGGCTATCAGTGCAGGACTTACCACGGGAACACCCAACCTGTCCTGGAGTTCTTCCCCATCTTCACCAGTTTCCTCTTCTCCGTACAACAGGCTTAGACCCCGGTCTTCCGGAAACACCGTCATGAGCCTGCCTTCAAACCCGGACACCGCAGCGTGGCAAAAGGGAATTCCCAGTTTTCCAGCCAACTTTTCCAGGAAGAACCGGTCCCGAATATTATCCAGTGCATCCACAATCACCTGCATACCGGACCAGTTTTCTACATCTATTGCCACATCACCGTGTATAACATCCATTTCTACCCCGGGATTCATGTTGCGAACACTTTCTTCACTCACTTCAGCCTTGGAACGATTCAGGCTGTCAACCCCGGCGAATGCTTGCCTGTTAAGATTGCTTTGATCAAATACATCCTTGTCTATAACCAGCAGGTAGCCGATTCCGAGCCTGGCCAAAAAACTGATAACAAAACCGCCCAAACCTCCGGCACCAACCACGGCCGCCCCGGATTCGGACAATCTGAGCTGTTCCCGGAGGGAAATACTCTCAGTATTGCGCAGATAGCGAAGAGGCCACACACCCTCCCTCATAGCACATGTATACACTTCCCTGGGATGAGATCCGGTTTCTTCTGCTATCTGCAGGGCAACACCCTCTTCCATCACCTTGACTTTACCCTGCACTGAATCTGTTACAACACTTGCACTGTCCCTGCACATCACCCTTAAATCAAAGCTAGTAAATTTCTGCATAAGATCCACCTTGTCAAAAAAAACATATTGGATTATTATTTTAATACACTCTGTTATACAAACAAGGTTTCAAAATGCAAATCCAAGTCCAACTTTTTGCTACACTTGCCACGTATCTACCTAAAGGTGCACATGGAAAAGGGGTAGACCTGGAGGTTCCCCAGGGCAGTACCATACAGCAAGTGCTGGAGCAATTGCAAGTCCCTTTGGAATCGGTAAAACTAATTTTCAAAAACGGGGTTCATGCCCAAAAAGATAGTTCGCTGCAGGAAAACGACCGTATTGGTATCTTTCCGCCTATCGGTGGAGGATAAATCCTGTACGACACCCTTTTTTGCAAACTATCATCATTAACCATGGAATAAAATCCATATAGAATAAATCGAATAAAATCTCCCATAATTTGATTTATCCGATTCTAACACAAATATTGCCGAATAATTGGAGAAAAATCCCTTGCAAGTAACCAAATTTGCCATCCCTGAAATCATATTCGGGTCCAACAGCCTGGAATATGTGGTTCCCTGCGCCATACGCAACGGGGCCAAGAAAGTACTTTTGATAAGCGACCCTGGAATTGAAAAAGCGGGCTGGGTAGACAATCTGCTGGAGTTTTTTGAATCCGGTAAATTGAACTGGGTATACTACAACAGTGTAGATTCCAATCCCAGGAACTATCAGATCGAGGAGGGTGCAAACTTCTATTTGCAGCAAAGAGCTGATCTAATCGTGGCCCTGGGAGGCGGCAGCCCCATGGACACGGCCAAGGGGATAGCCCTGGTAGCCAGTAATGGAGGTAAAATCGACGATTACGAGGGTGCAAACCAGATTCAATATCCATTGCCTCCCATGATCTTTATCCCCACAACCGCAGGTAGTGGGGCTGACATTTCCCAGTTCGCAATTATCACCAACGTGGAGCGCCAGGTCAAAATGGCCATTATCAGCAGGACCCTGATTCCGAACATCTCCATCATAGATCCGCTCTTTTTGCAGACCAAGCCCAAATGGCTGGTAATTGCATCTGCTATCGATGCTTTGGCCCATGCAATCGAGGCCTATGTTTCCGTATTGGCGACACCTTTCACCGAGATCCAATCCTTGAAGGCAATAGAACTGATTGTGAACAACCTGGAGGAGGCAATACACTCTAGTACCCTGCATAACCTGACCAATCTTTGCATAGCAAGCACCGCCGCAGGTATGGCATTCAGCAATGCCAGTCTGGGAGTAGATCACGCCATAGCCCATTCATTGGGAGGAAAATACGATGTTATGCACGGACTGATGCATCCGGTGCTACTACCGGCAGTAATGCGCTTCAACTTCCCCGCTTCTCGGAAAAAGATGGCCCAAATCGGGGAAATAGTGACTAAAGACAAGGGACATACAGAAGAAGAAACCGCCTTCCAGGGCATAAGGACCCTGGAATCCTTTTTCAAGTCACTGGAAATTCCTTTGAATTTACGCAATCTGATACCTGATCGTTCTAAACTTCAAGAAGCATCTCAACTAGCAACACAAGATGCTTGTATTTTGACCAATCCCAGACACGTTACCTGGGAGGACTGTCTGAATATTTGTGAAGAGGTATGGTGATAGACATGAACAAAACTACCACACTGCAAGATATAATCGGTATTGAAGATGTAAAGCTGGGATTTTTCCAGGAAACCCAGAAAAAAGTGCAGGAATTAAAGACCTCCAACAGGAAGCTTCAAGAAAAACAACAGGAAATCCAGGCAATCCTGGATGGCATAGCTGATGTCATGATAGTAATATCCAGGGAATTTCGCATCCTGTATGTGAACCATGTCTATCACCAACTTTTTTCCGACCCTTCTCCAGAAAACAAGTGCTGCCATCAAGTCCTTTATGGCCAGGATTCCCCCTGTTGGAAATGTCCGGTTACAAACGCGTTTAATACCGGGAAGGTGAACCGGATACAGGCAATTATTCCTGGCAGGGAAAAAAACCGCTACTTTGATATCACCGCCTCACCAATCAGCCCTTCCGAGGAGCTACCGGACAGATTTCTACTGTTTTTGCGGGACATAACCCTGGAAAAGGAATATCAAGCTCAACTGCTGCAAACCGAAAAAATGGCCACAGTAGGCACCCTGGCAGCAGGAGTTGCTCACGAGATCAACAATCCCCTGACTGCTATCCTGGGATTCTCCCAGGGAACAAAACGCAAGCTCCCACAGTTGGAAGGGAAAGTGGACCCCCATGTGGTGGAAGACATGCAGGAGTACTTGAACACCATATTAAAGGAATGTTCAAGGTGCCAGGACATTGTACAAAATCTGCTCACTTTCAGTCGCCCCAAAGAGAACCCTTTTCAAGTAGTCAACCTAAAAAACGTGGTCCTGGATTGCCTTAAAATCCTCCACTACAGGCTAAAAAAGATCCCACACGTCAATTTCCAGCTTAGATTCGATTCCGATAACCCGCAAATTTACGGAGATGAAGCACAACTCAAACAAGTGGTCCTGAACCTGGTGAACAATGCCCTGGATGCAGTGGGTTTTCAAGGCAATATCTCCATTGAGGTTGAGGAAGGTTCACAGGGTATGTACTGCCTGGTGGTAGAGGATAACGGGCACGGAATTCCCTCGGAATATTTGGACCGCTTATTTGATCCTTTTTTTACCACTAAACCCGTGGGAAAAGGAACCGGAGTTGGACTGTCCACTTGCTACAACATTGTCAAGGCACACCAAGGTCACATAATAGTCTGCAGCGAGCTGGAAAACGGCAGCAGCTTTTGTGTCAAACTACCCAAATCCGAGCAGAATTGATTATGACAGACCAATGCCGCACCCTGGTAGTTGACGACGAAGAAAACATACGTCGTCTTTTTCTCAAGGAGCTGGGCTCCGGAGGCATGTTCATCCAAACAGCAGCCAACGGAGCCGAGGCCAGGGAACTTTGCACCGCGCACCACTTCGATATTGTGGTACTGGACGTTTGCCTTCCGGATATGGATGGATTAAAGCTCCTTTCTGAAATCAAGAATACTGATCCGGACCTGGAACTTATCATGATTACCGGATACGGAACTATTCCGGATGCAGTGGAAGCCATACGCCTGGGGGCATATGACTATATTACCAAACCATTTGAACTTGAACGTGTTGAATTCGTCATAGAAAAAGCCTTTGAACGTGCCAGACTGCAAAAAGAGAACAAACTGTTCAAGAGGCAGTGGCAGGAATCGGACAAAAACTTGCTAGTGGGACAATCCGAGTGGATCAATTCCATCCGCACTCTGATCAACAAGGTTGCCCCTTCCGAGGTCCCGGTACTCATCACCGGAGAAAGCGGGACAGGAAAAGACGTGGTGGCCAGGGAGCTGCACAATCGAAGTAGCCGCAGCAACGAACCCCTGATTATCAAGAATTGCGGCACGCTACAAAAGGAGTTGGCCAGGAGTGAACTCTTTGGTCACTGCAAAGGTGCTTTTACCGGTGCGGATCAGCACCAGGAGGGACTGCTGGAACTTGCACACCGGGGGAGCATGTTTCTGGACGAGATAGGTGATCTACCCCTGGAAGTGCAAAGCGCATTCCTGCGAGTTCTGGAAAATCAAACCTATCGCAAAGTGGGTTCCAAAAAAGAGTGCCAAGTCAATATCAGATTCCTATTCGCCACCAATCGCAATCTTCTCCAGGAGGTACAGGAGGGAAAATTCAACGAAGCCCTGTATCACAGAATCAATGTAGTCAACATCCATATGCCCAAACTAAAGGAGAGGAAACAGGACATCCCACTTCTGGTGGAACACTTCCTGACCAAACTTCGACCGGAACGCAAATTTTCCTTATCCGACCGCGCCATGAAGATCCTCATGGACTACGACTGGCCCGGAAATGTACGGGAGTTGAAAAATATATTGGAGCGTAGCACCATTATATCGGAAAACGAAGTTATCACTGAACAGGACCTTCCGGCGGAACTAATCAGCCAGGAACAATCCCCAATTGCACATACCGGCTGGATGTCCCTGCGGGAAATGGAACAGTCCTATATAGCCCAAGTACTCGAACAGTGCGGAAACAACCGTTCCAGAGCCTCGGAAATACTGAGGATTAGTAGAAAGACCCTGTACAGGAAACTCCAACACAACTAAACTCACAAATTTATTAACATATACAGCACCCATCACTACTGCCCATCTTCACAGCACAAAGCAAAGACCTGAGTCAAATCCACCCAGTTATACCAACAAGCGTGTCAAAACAACCCAGTTATAATATACAGAAAATATTTAACTTTGTATCGAAAAACAAATCAGCCTTTTTAAAATAGACAAAACAACCCAACCAGACCCATTCACCTTGAAAGACCCTGTCTCAATCTACCGAAATATAGGATTTTTATCTTGGCACGTATATTGCTTAAGCTTTAAATAAAAGGTGATTGCATTATTGAACATTGTTTAACAAAAAAAGGAGGTCATCATGCCAGTAAACGAATTTTTTATTCCCAGCGTAACCATGATCGGAGAAGGAGCCTGCAAGTCAGTTCCGGAAAAGATGAAATCCCTGGGGGGCAAAAAGGCCTTTTTGGTTACAGACAAAGGAATCACTTCTGCGGGTATAACTGAACAAGTTACCAGTGAATTAAAACAGGCTGGCTTGGAAGTTGCGGTATACGACGAAACAGTTCCCAATCCTACGGACAAAAATGTTCACGAAGCTGCAGAACAATATCGCAAAGAAAAGTGCGACACTCTGATAACACTAGGAGGAGGAAGTTCACACGACTGTGGGAAAGGCGTGGGACTGGTTGTCTCCAACGGCGGAAACATCCACGACTTCGAAGGCATGGATCAAGCCACACAATCCCTTCCTCCCTATCTGGCTATAAACACCACTGCCGGCACAGCTAGCGAAATGACAAGATTCTGCATTATCACAGACACTTCCAGGAATGTAAAAATGGCTATTGTGGACTGGCGGGTTACACCGGACATGGCTTTTGACGATCCTGTACTTATGGCAGGTATGCCTCCTCACCTGACAGCTGCTACTGGCATGGACGCACTCACTCACGCAGTCGAGGCCTACGTTTCCATTGCCGCCACACCTATGACAGACGCCTGTGCTGTCAAGGCAATAGAGTTGATTAGCCAGTACCTGCGTCCGGCAGTTGCCAATGGACAGGACATGGAAGCCAGGGACATGATGTGCTACGCCCAGTATTTGGCTGGCATGGCCTTTAACAACGCCATATTGGGTCATGTTCATGCCATGGCGCATCAATTGGGTGGATTTTACGATCTCCCGCACGGTGTTTGCAATGCTATCCTTTTGCCCCACGTTTGCCGTTTCAACTTGATTGCCAAACTGGATAAGTTCGTGGATATAGCCGAAATCATGGGTGAAAACACAGTCGGCTTGTCCAAGAGGGACGCTGCAGAGTTGGCTGTAAACGCTATTGAAACCTTGTCCCAGGATATTGGCATTCCCAGTGGCCTTGCTGAACTTGGGGTCAAAGAAAAGGATATAGATGTAATGACCCAAAACGCCCAGCAAGATGCCTGCGGTTCCACCAATCCCAGGTGTCCGTCAGATGAAGAGGTGAAACAAATATTCAAGGAAGCTATGTAGAAAGATGCAAAAACAGAGCTTCCCAGTTCCGGTCCAAATGCGGGCCGGAACTTACAAGCTCTGTTTGGCAGTGTGGCTCATTTTGAATCAAAACTGCAATGCACGGCATATTGTCTGGCGCACTTTCATATTGCAACTGACCGACAACTCTTAACTTTTTTCTCGCTACTCCGTAGTCGAGATTGCCCTCGCTACTCCGTAGTCGAGATTGCCCTCGCTACTCCGTAGTCGAGATTGCCCATGCTTCGTTGCACCCGCTAGGGCATGGGAGTTAACATCTTTGAAACCTGATTCTTTGATATTAAACAACACCTTATTAACAACCCAAAAGTCTTGCGTAAAAATCCTTGGGTTGATTTTTGGCAATCAGAAGTATAGTATTGGAAAAATCTTATTGAGTTTGCACCGACTTTTCCCTCAATTAGCATTTCAAATCGTAACCAGGAGGAATATATGGATAAAATATTGCGAATTGATGTAACCGGGGAAAAACCCCAATACAAAGAGGAATCTCTTGGCGATTACGCAGGCATGGGAGGCAGGGGACTGACTTCCGCCCTGATCAACCAGGAGGTGCCGGCGGACTGCCACCCCT
>CAJXKR010000164.1 GCA_913055815.1 uncultured Desulfohalobiaceae bacterium
ATCCTCAATATCTCTATGCGATATTACTTACCTTGCTGTCTATGCCCGACTCACTATTTAATTGTCAAAGAACCAAAAGTTACTTTTTGTCTTGATCTCATCTCGACAAGAAAACTAATTTATCAAAATCTTTTTGCTTGTCAAGTGTTTTATTTAACTTTTTTCCCAACCTTTTCTTGAATATCTAAAAAACAATTTCGGCCAAGGAAGATATATAAATAGCTACAAATTGTCCTGTTGTCAAACACATTTTCAAATCTTTGACAACCTTTTAAACAAGCGCTGTATCCACCTTAGTGCACGGCATCCAATAGCATCTCATCCCTGTGTATTGCCTCCTCGGATTCAACTGAAAAGCCAAGGGCACTGGATATTTGGGTACTCTTTTTACCCTTGATCTTTTCCATATCCCGGGAACTAAATCTAGTTATACCCACGCCTACCTGCTTTCCCTCGTGGTCCTTGATTCTTACCAAATCCCCGGCTTGGAATTCATCCCTCACATCCAGCACCCCTGCGGGCAACAGGCTTTTACCGCCAAACATCAATGCCTGTACTGCCCCCTTGTCAATAAACAAACTACCCACCGGGTCCAAATTGTATGCAAACCAGAACTTTTTCTGGGATACCACTTTTTCATCAGGCAGAATCCATGTTCCCAAGTCCAATCCTGAAAACACCTTTTCCAGCACGAATGTCTCCTTCCCGGAGACTATCAAAGTAGGAACCCCCAATTGGGAGGCCCTCCTGCCAGCCAGCATCTTGGTATGCATTCCCCCGGATCCGGCGCTTGTCTTGCCGTTGCACTGGGATTCAATATCCCAATCCTTGATAGAGTGTATACAATCGATCTTTTCCGCAGCAGGATTCTCTTCCGGATTTTGCGCAAACACACCCTCGGCGCTGGTCAAATTGATGAAAAGATCCGCTTGTACCAAATTCAAAATCAAGCTGGCCAAAAAATCGTTTTCACCGAATTCCAGTTCCTGCACCACTACTGTATCATTCTCGTTAACTATCGGAATGACATTGTTATTCAGGAGGCTATAGAACGTATTGCGTGCATTCAGGAACCTGTGCCTGCTCCTCAAATCATCTCTTGTCAACAGGATTTGGGCAGTCACCTTTCCATACCGTTCAAATGCCCCGTCGTAAATATGCATCAGCCGGCTTTGGCCAATAGCAGCAGCAGCTTGTTTTTCAGCCATGGTATGTTCACTGAACAGCGACTGCAAATAGTTAGTCCCAGCGGATACTGCCCCTGAAGACACCAGGATCACCTGTTTTCCCCTGTCAATCAAGTTAGAAATCTGATCCGCGAGCCTGCCCACCACGTTGGCATCCACCCCCTCCGGGGAGGTTAAAACCGCACTGCCAACCTTGATCACGATCAACCTTGCAGTATCCAGGATTTGATCCCGCTTTTCCCGCCAATTGTCTTTTTCCGGCATAAATCGTTCACAAATTGTTTTAAGTTGTTAGTTATCTGTTACCAGTTATCAGTTTTATGTGGTACAAAGTCAACTCTCATGCCCCTCGGGTACAACGAAGCATGTGCAATCTCAACTACAAAGTAGCGCGCGATATCTCGACTACAAAGTAGCAAGGACAGTTCTTTTTTCACTTAAAACCCTAAAACTTTCCCATAGTAACAGTGTATATTAATACATGAGGATTTCAAAGGCTTAAAGCTTTGATGTAGATGGGAGAATTTTCCTCCAAGCACTAATTAGTGCCTGACCGAAAACTGTGATTGGACGTAAACTTGCACATATACAAGGAGCAAAAAAATTTTAAAACCGCAGTGTATATTAATACATGAGGATTTCAAAATTTTGCAGCGACGAAGTAGATGGGTGAGTTTTCGTCCAAGCACTAATTATAACTATTCCCCCAGAACCCCCCAAAGGTAATCCAGGAATTCCTGGATACCTTCCCTGTTCAGGGCCGAAATAAAAAACACCCGGAGATTGTCCTGCTCAGCTCGGGATCTTAATTTTTCCAAAGTCTCCCTGCTGCATAGATCTATTTTGTTCACCACCTTGATCTGCTTTTTGTTTCCCAACTCCTGGTCAAACTGGCTCAATTCCTGATTTACCAGGTCAAAACCGGACCAGGGATCATCTATATTCAAATCCTCTGTACTGAGCAAATGAATCAAAAATTTCGTCCGGTGGGTATGCCTCAGGAAATCGTCACCCAAACCGTGACCGGTATGCGCTCCTTCAATAATTCCGGGCATATCGGCAATCACTTTTTGATTCCCGATATCATCGACTATAACTCCCAACTGGGGATTCAGTGTGGTAAATGGATAGGATGCAACTTCCGGCTTGGCATTGGATACTGAGGACAAGAATGTGGACTTTCCGGCATTTGGCAGACCTATGATACCGACATCCGCTATCATTTTCAACTCCAGGAACAATTGGCTCTCCCGAGCCTCGCCCCCAGGTTGGGCCTCCCTGGGAGTCCTGTTGACAGAACTCTTGTAGTGTATGTTCCCTTTTCCACCCCTGCCGCCCTCTGCAATCAGAACACTCTGATCTTGGGCCGCCAAATCTGCCAAGAGCTCTAGTTCACCGAATTCATCAGTACAATAAACCAAAGTACCAACCGGGACATCAATTACCAAATCCCTGCCGGAGCGTCCGTGCTTATCCTTGCCCTGGCCGTGGGCCCCCCTTTCAGCGGAATAAAAACTCTTCAACCTGAAATCGTACAATGTCATCAACTTGGAAGAAGCCCTGAGATAGACATCTCCGCCCTTCCCACCGTCTCCACCGCTAGGTCCTCCCTTGGGAACGAACTTTTCCCTCCTGAAGGATATACAGCCGTCGCCTCCCTTGCCAGAGCGGACCTTGATCTTGGCTTCATCCACGAAATACATAATCCATCCCATTACACCCGCTCAGTATCTGAACGTGCAGCATTCCTGCCTTGTTGCGGCACTGAAACGGGACTTTCTCTATTGTTCGGGAAACTGTGCAGGTCCTGCATCCTGTTTAGATATGTTAAACCCTGGTGCAAAAACACGAAAAGGCAGAAGGTATCCCTCCTGCCTTTTGATTATCCCTTAGTTTAAGAAACTTTTACCAGCTTATGCTTCTGCAGGTTCTATATTTATCCTGGTCTTTTTCTTGCGCTTGCGAGTAAATTTTTCGAATTTGACTTCGCCTTCCACCTTGGCAAACAGTGTATAGTCACTGCCTATACCCACATTTCTTCCCGGATATATTTTTGTACCCAACTGTCTTACCAGTATGTTCCCGGGGATAACTTTTTGTCCCCCGTATTTCTTAACGCCCCTGCGCTTCCCAATACTGTCGCGGCCGTTCTTTGTACTGCCACCCGCCTTTTTGTGAGCCATAAATTACCTCCTGATATATATTTACAGCTATGCCTGAATAGATTTGACTTTCAGTTTAGTAAGGTATTGCCTGTGACCAATCCTTTTCCTGTAATCCTTTCTCTTTTTGTATTTCAATATCTTGATCTTCTTGTCCCTGGCCTGCTCCAATACCTCGCAGACCACCTTGCCGTCCAGGGTGGGATTGCCTGTTTTTACATCACCGTTTTCATCACTCACCATCAAGACCTTGTCCAGTACTATCTCTTCTCCCAGCGGGGCATCCAACTTTTCCACGTCAAGGATTGAACCTTCCTTAACCTTGTGTTGCTTTCCGCCAGTATTGACTACAGCATACATATCTCAAACCTCCGATTAAGTAAAAGAGTTTTATATCTAATTTTTTTTCACAAGTCAAGACAATTGTTATACAAAACCTCGGTATTTTTTTCTTAATAAAATATTGCTTGTTATCAATAAGTTATCTTTTTACTCCAGTTTTGCTTTGCAAATAAATTACTATTTAAACGCTTAACACTACAGCGAAACCTTGAATTACAACCATTCTTGTCATTCCGGCGAGGGCCGGAATCCAGTTCTTTGTCTAGATTCCTGCTTTCGTAGGAATGACGAATATAAAAAGTAACTTTCGCTGCAGTGTTAATGTTTCAAGTTTTATTAAATCTTTGGTTTTATTTCTTGATCCAGTTGGTCAAGATTGCCCGAATTTCGATATTAGATATTCTTGATCCAGTAGGTCAACCGAATTTTATTCCTAGAACAAGAAAAAATTCAAATACAAACCACAAATTGAATCCTAGAACAAAAAAGCCGTGTATACAAAACTGCAAACAATACCTATTGAATCTTGTCCGTCACCCTGGCCAACACCAGCACATCCACCCTCTTCACCCCGGCAGAATTCAAAACATCCGCACAAGCCTCTATAGTAGATCCGGTAGTATATATGTCATCCACCAAAAGCACCTTTTCCCCGCGAAGTTCTCTTGTATTCACCTCTATCGCGTCTGCCAGATTCCTTTTCCTCTGCTCCCTGGACAACCCCACTTGCGAATCTGTATCCTTCACCCTGCTCAAAGCCCGGGGCAGCATCCTTATCTTTTCTTTATCCGAAATTCGCTTCGCTATCTCCCTGCTTTGATTGAAACCTCTTTGCTGTAGCCTTTTGGGATGCAGCGGGACCGGGACCAAAACATCCGGAGGGAACTCCCGGTTGTGCATTTCATAGGCCCTGTGCATAAGTCTCTGCAAGAGCCTGCTTATCCCCAGATTGGAATTGAACTTGAAATCAATGATCAAATCTTTCAACATCCCGTCATATAGGTTGAAAAATCCTATTTGAGACCAGGATTTGGGATTTTCTCTACACTCCAGGCAAAGATACACGCCTTCACCGGGGGCAGTATACATAGTTCCGCACCCCGGACAAAATCCATCTTGCAAGGGCCTTAATTCAATCCGGCATTCCGGGCAGCAATCAAACTCGAGGTCTTTTGTGCGGCATATATCTCCGCAAGCGATGCACCTCTTTGCCACGAGATTCGATATAGATTTGCCAGGATTGCGAAACAACATAAAGCTTACAACCACACTGTACTACTGGAAAAAGGGATTGAAACGAATCTCCTCCTGCACTGTTGTTACCGGTCCATGCCCGGAATAGATTTCAGTATCCCCTGGCAACACAAAGACTTTCTCCTTTACCGACTGTATCAAGGTCTCCATGCTTCCTCCGGGCAAGTCGGTTCTTCCTACCGCCCTGGGGAAGATGAGATCCCCGGAGAATATCTTTCCGGAATCCGGAAAATAAAAGGAAAGGCTTCCAGGAGAGTGACCCGGGGTAGCCAATACCTGGCATCTTTCTCCGAGAAAAGTGTGCTCCCCTGGATAAATAGGCTCGTATTCGAACTTTTCCACCGGCGGGAAACCCATCATTCCGCCGCTTCCCTCCACCTGGGCCTGAAGCAGGGAATCATCTTCCGGATTGGCCAGAATAGGTGCGCCGGTAGCCTTTTGCAAAGCCTTGTTGCCCAACATGTGATCAAAATGGAAATGCGTGTTCAGAATATAGTGTAAATTGATCCCCTTGTTTTGGATATGTTTGACAAGGCTTTCCGGATCTCCGCCCGGATCCACGACTATTGCCTCACTATCCTTGCTTATCAGGAAACAATTAGTTTGAATCGGTCCTAATTGAAAATCCTTTACTTCAATCATGTGTAATCCTCCAGTATTAATTCTTTTAATTGCCTTCTGTCGGAGTGGCCTTTTTCCGCTGGATAGCCCAGAGCCACTACAGCCATCAGCTGATATTTTTCCTGATCCAGGTTTAATCCTTGCATGACCTCGCTGTCCCTGTTCAGTATCTCTCCCAGCCAGACTCCACCCAGGCCCAGGGAATGAGCAGTCAAAAGCATGTTTTGGACACAGGCCCCGATACCCTGGCAATCCTTGGTATAATCGTAGATGTTCTGCTTGTCCAGGAAAACGATTACCAAAGCCTTGGCGTTTTCCACTATACGCCCGTACTTGGTGCAGTCTGCCAGTATGTTCTGCCTGTTGTCCCCGGTATAAAGGACCATAAAACGCCAGGGCTGATTGTTCAGCCCGCTGGGAGCCCATCTCCCGGCATCCAGGATTGTCTCGATCTGATCGGCCCGGACCTGATCATCCTGGAACTTCCTGATGCTACGGCGCTCATGGATTGCCTTCAATACTGCGTTCTCAGATGTCATATAAATCACCCCGGTATTACATTATTATAAACTCTTTTGGAAAACAATTTACAGACAACAGTTTTAGTCCGGAAAGATCCATTTTGTTTAATTACAAATTAGATGTTTACATGAATTCTTAGTTATTATAAGTAAAACACATTAATATAAATATTCCTGTTCCGGGAAAGATAGTTTTAAAACGGATTTTTTCTGGAGTCAATCATTTATAACTTGTTGTATTTTTTGGCTATTATTTAATTTTGCTTCATCTCTAATTCAAAAAACGGTAAATCCATGAACACGTACACATTACTGGCAGCAAAGGATCTGGTTTTATACGAGGATCTGCTCGCATCCAAGCTATCCCTGTTTTTGAGCTTTTCTTGCGGAAATCTCTATTTTCCCCGGAACATACCATCAGAAATGAAAACTCCGGAAAACGGATACATACCCATGTATCGGCAAAGGGACAAGAAACTGTTCCTGCCACTGATATATCAAGGCAATTTACTGGGCATCTTCATAGCCCAGAACGTGGACCCAGAAGAATACCAGTTCTTGCAATCCCGGATTACCAAGGCCGCGGAACTGTGCATGGAAAACCTGGCCATGCTCAAGGCGAAACAGTCTGATACACTGACCTGTCTTTACAACAAGGAGTATTTCCTGTCCCTGCTAGAGAGCCAGCTGGAGTGCATCAGCGAGTCGTTTATCAGAAAATACGTGGACGACTGCAATTTTTCCGATTATGCGGCGCACTTCAGCTTGATCCTGATAAATGTGGACGATTTCTCCAGGATCAACAGCAAGCTGGGATACAGTTTCGGTGACAGCGTGCTTTGCAATATAGCAAAAACCCTGAAAAATGAATTGCCGCTTCAAGCAACCGCGGCAAGGTTGCAGACAGACAACTTTGCAGTCCTTTTACCAGAAACCAGCTTGGCCAAAAGCAACAGGATCGCGGAAGACCTGCAAGAAAAAATCTGCCAAACCGAGCACCTCTACCAACCGACGCAGGAAGTCTTCAAAACCACCTGCAGTTTGTCCACAATCCATTATCCCGGTGACTTTTCAGTACAGCACTCCAATCAGGACTTCCATGAACAATCCTTTTTGCTCCTGGAACAGGCCTATCAAGGCAT
>CAJXKR010000165.1 GCA_913055815.1 uncultured Desulfohalobiaceae bacterium
CCCTTGCAGATCCTGGCCATAAGATTCTTGCGGGACATAATCTTCATTCCCGGCAGTGCTGTGGGATTCTATTCCAGCCTGGGATTCGTGGTGGCCACCATAGGCCCCTACGCGCTTTTGATAGGATTTGTACTCCCGTACAGCCTGTTGGTGCTCAGGAATTTTCAATCTGATATTTCCGGCACCCAGGTATTTATCACTGACAACATCGGTGATGTAATGGGGGGTGCACTGTTCTCCTTTGTACTGGTATTCCTGTTCCAGCCATTGATGGGGATATTCTTTGCTCACCTGCCCTTGTTCATCTTTTGCATCCTGTTAATTCCGGGGAATCAAAGGATTCGTCCCTTGTATCTACTTGTTTTCTGCATAACATTAACCCTTCTTGCCACCGGTATATTTCTCCCGGAAACCAATTTGAATTTTGCCCGGGAAAACACGGTTTACTTGCAGGAAAGCAAATACGGGCGTATCCAAGTCCTTGAAAACAATCAACAATATACCTTGTACAACCAGGGGAAACCTTTTTACAGCACTCAAGACCAGTTTGCAGCTGAAGAAGTCGTGCACTACCCTTTGAGCCAATTGCAGGACCCGGAAAATATCTTGCTTATTTCCGCCAGGAGCAATATCCTGGGGGAAATTGAAAAATATGCCCCTCAAAAAGTGGACTATTTGGAAATTGACCCGGTCTTGACCCATGTGCAGTTCAAATACGGCTTTCTGGAAAAAATACCCCAACTGCGGATTATAAACAAAGACCCCAGGACGTATCTTTCCGCAACAAAAAACGAATACGACGCCATAATCTCCAGCCTGCCGGAACCGCAAACCTTTCAAACCAACCGCTTTTATACCAGTGAATTCTTCGAACTGGTAAAACGCCATTTGTCCCCACAGGGTGTATGGAGCTTTTCAGTCCAGGGATTTGCAAACTACCTCTCCCGGCCGGCACAAAAAAAGATCTCCTCCCTGTATGCCAGTGCAAGGGAGCATTTTGAGCATGTCAAGCTGCTCCCTGGAAAACAAACCTTCTTTTTATGCAGCGACTCTTCAATAAACACCAACATCCCGGCACAGCTCCGCCAAAAAGGAATAGATACACAGTACGTGCGCTTTTACTACTCCGGAAACGTAACTCCGGAACGTATCCAGGGATTGCAAGACCAGGTCCAATACAAGGCAAGCCAAAATACGGATTTGCAACCCAGATTGATGCAGATCATGTTTTCGCAGTGGTTCTACAAGCACGGGACATCACCTGCAATATTGTACTGGGTTTTGGGTATCCTGGGTGTGGTTTACATAACCTGGATTTCCAGTGAAGAGTTTGTCTTGTTCAGCACCGGATTCACGAATATGGGGAGCGAAATCTTGCTTATTTTTGCATTCCAGATCTTTTATGGTTATATTTACTACCTGATAGGATTGATAGTCACGGTTTTCCTGGCAGGGCTCTTGCCCGGGGCTATCTGGGGGCAAAGCATCAGGAGACACGGAAGAAAACTTTTTGTTTACACAGACCTTGCACTCATAATGCTTTTAGTTATCTTCTTGTTAAGTGTAAGCTATATAGGAGGGGATTTACCTGTAAGCTTCTTTTTATGCACAGGTTTCCTGCTCTCCCTGGTTTGTGGATTGCAGTTCCCGGTTGCGCTGCAAATAAGACAGGAGAACGTTACCGCGATCACCCGTTTTTTCTCCGCGGATATAATCGGTGCTGCCGCAGGTGCACTGGTCATAAGCGTGATAATGATCCCCCTGCTGGGTGTGGTTTGGGCAATATGGGCCCTTGTGGGCATCAAAACAGCAAGCCTGATATTAACTCGCATGCCCTGACGGATACAACGAAGCATGGGCAATCTTCTTTTTCACAGTCACAGTCACTGATAACAGATAACAGATTTTTATGGAGTTAAAAAATGAATTCATATACCATAAACAGACGGCAATTCTTGTACCTGGGTACATGTTCGTTGTGCGCGGGCTTGACGCTGGGAAGCCCAGCTTTTGCCGCGTTTGAGGAGACCACAAACAACAGTAGCCAGGGTAATCAGGGCAGTATTTTCCAAAACGACGCCCCGGAGGAACTGTGGGAATGGTCCAGGGAAGCAAAGTTTTATCAAAAATCCCAGCAGGATGCTAGCGTAACCTGCACCACATGCCCCAACTTTTGCGTATTATCTCCCGGAGACAGGAGCGTGTGCCGCTCCAAAGTAAACAAAAACGGCAGGCTGTACACACTTTGCTACGGCAATCCTTGCGCAGTGCACATGGATCCGGTGGAAAAGAAGCCCCTGTTCCACTTCAAGCCCGGAAGCAGGGTATTCTCCCTGGCCACCACCGGGTGCAATTTCAGGTGCCTGAACTGCCAAAACTGGCAGATTTCCCAGTCAAAACCCTCGGAAGTACGGCACCAAGACATGTTTCCAGGGGAAATAATCCGGGCAGCCCGGAATGAGGGGGCAAGTTGCATTGCCTATACCTATTCCGAGCCCATCACCTTTTACGAATACATGCTGGATACTGCGAAAAAGGCCAAATCCGAGGGAATGGACAATCTACTTATTTCCAACGGATTTATAAACCAGGACCCGTTGCTCAAACTGTGCCCCTACATTGACGGGGCAAATATCAATCTGAAGGCATTCAGCGAAGAAATTTACAGGACACTAAACGGAGGGAATCTGGAACCGGTACTCCGGACCTTGAAGACACTCTTTGACCAGGGAGTGCATTTAGAGATGACCAATCTGGTAATCCCCGGATATACCGAGGATGAAGATATGCTCAAGAAAATGTGCAATTGGATACTGGAAAACGTGGGCCCGGATAATCCCCTGCATCTATTGCGCTTTATACCCAGGTACAAACTGGACAAGGTCTCTCCCACCCCCGTGTCCACATTGAAGAAATTCCGCAAGATAGCCATGCAAGAAGGTGTAAGATACGTGTATATCGGAAATACCAATTACTCTCCCGGCTTGAATACTTTTTGCCACGGTTGCGGGGAGTTGATCCTGGAAAGAAAAGGATACATCCTGGGGGAAAACAACCTGGACGGCAATAGTTGCAAATCCTGCGGCACAAAGATCCCCGGAGTGTGGTAAAAGCTTTAGGTTATGTATAGATACTGACAATAGGTGCAATATGTCATTTTGCAATTACAGTGAAAATATTATCCCGCAGTGTAGAAATCTGCTTTCCTTCGCCCTTAGAACTCAAAGATCTTGAAACCCCATCCAACACTGACCGTAAATAACCAATCTTGACTGCGTAATGCTGGTCAGGGGACAATTCTTGTTGCCCTGGGAAAAGTTCTGCTGCACTTCCTTGTTGAATCACTACTCCCAGGACCATACCCTCGGGACTTAGCAGGGGGCTGCCGGAATACCCCTTTCCAAGCGAAGCATTGATACGATATGTACGCGGATCACCCCGATATCCGGAAGTGGAGTTCAGGACACCATTTACGATCCTGGGGTCCTGATTGAGTTTCGATGAAGCAGAAAACCCCAGCACGAAAACCTCGGAGCCTGCAGTAGCTTTAAAATCGGCAAGAGGGAGGCCTTTTCTGTCTGAGAGTTCTTGTTCAGGTTCCAGGACGGCTATATCGCTGCCCGGATCCTGTTTTAACACTTTGGACCGCACCTTTTTGCCACTGGGAAGCCTGATAAATATCTTCTCACTGCTCTTGACGGTATGGTAATTGGTTACGATCACCCCGTATCTGCTCAGCCAGCCCACTCCGAACTTGGAAGCCTTGCGCTCGCTTGCAGTTTGGTTGGCTGCCTGTGCTTGTGGTAAACTCCCGGGCAAAACCGGCTCTTTTTTCAGCTCTTGCAAGGCTTTCCTGGAATTGATCCTAACCACCTCCCCGCTGCACCGAACGGTTAATTCATCTTGCCAACCCCTGTTTTCCAGCCTTTCGCATTTCAAAGCAGTTATCGCATTTCCTCCCATATTTACTGCCTTGACCTTTAAGCTTCTGCGTGCATCTTGCCGGATTAGATTGTAATTTGTAACGTACTTGGGTCTACTGAACTTGGTCTGGATTTCACCCAGATTCGTGTAGCTGTTTTCAGGCAATTCTTCTTGCTCCGCTACGGGCATGTTCTTGAATCTATCCGATTCCCGGTTGTCCAAGGATGAAGTGGCCATGGTATCCTTAAAATTTCCGCAACCCACAAACAGGATCAGTAACAACAATGCTAGGAAAGGCTTCCAGAATTTATTCATAACATTCCTCCAAATTGATTTTTTTTTCTTTCGAGTCCAAGTTGTATTTATCACAATCAACCAAAATAGTCCAAACTGAATGTATTTCTGAATATCCAAAAAGCAATCTGCCCTAATTGACCTTATTGCCGGAAATTATATTTCTTACACAGAAACCAATGCCGGTAGTGGACAAAAAAACTCCCTGCACCTAGAAATGATGCAGGGAGTTTTATTCAGAAGTCTCCGAACCCTAATTGGCCGGAATTTAATCACTTATTAACAAGTCGGCATTAAGTGCCTTCTTCCCAGGATTCCAAATAGTCCTTCTGTTCCTGGGTCAGGGAATCGGTTTGCACACTCATGGCCTTGAGCTGCAGTCCTGCAATCTCGTTGTCGATTTCCTCTGGCAACTGCAACACCTTGGATTCAAGCTTACCTTTGTTTTTAACCGCATATTCACAAGCAAGGGACTGTCCACAGAAGGAGGTGGACATTACTTCACTGGGGTGACCTTCTGCAGATGCCAGATTGATCAACCTTCCTTCACCCAGGGCAAACAGCTTCTTGCCGTCCAGGATGAACTCCTCCATAAAAGGACGTACATGCCTTCTGGAAGAACATGCATTGTTCAATTCGTCCAATTGCAACTCTATGTCGAAGTGTCCGGAATTGGTCATGATAGCCCCGTGTTTCATCTGCTTCATGTGTTCCAGGCGGATCACGTGCTTGTTGCCGGTAACAGTGCAAAAGATATCACCGATCTTGACAGCGTCCTCCATCTTCATAACCCTGAACCCGTCGTAATGAGCCTGCAGGGCCCGGAAATTGTCTGTCTCGGTAACAACCACATTGGCACCCAGGCCATCGGCCCTGGCAGCAACACCCTTTCCGCAGCTTCCGTATCCGCTTACCACAAAGGTCTTGCCTGCAAACAGCACGTTGGTCGCCCTGATAATTCCGTCAACCGTGGATTGGCCAGTACCGTAGAAATTATCAACCAAGTGCTTGGTCTTGTTGTCATTAACCGCAATCATGGGATACTTTAGGGCATTGTCCTTTTCCATGGCGTTCAAGCGGATAATCCCGGTGGTGGTCTCCTCGCACCCGCAAATAATGTCTTTTATCAAGTGGGGATGATTCTTGTGGATCTCGGATACCAGATCGCAGCCGTCGTCTATGGTGATGTGGGGCTGGAACTCGATAACGTTGTTGATGTAGCGATAATAATCCTCAGTGTCTTCACCCTTGTAGGCCCAAACCTTTACCCCTTCGTCAGCCAGTGCCGCAGCTACGTCATCCTGGGTGGAGAGCGGATTGCATCCGGTAATTGCCACATCTGCACCTCCTGCCCTCAATGTCCGTACCAGTATCCCGGTTTCCTTGGTAACGTGCAGGGCCAACCCCACCTTGACACCCTTGAGGGGTTGTTCCTTTTCGAATCTTTTGCGCACTTCCAATAGTGCACCCATATTTAGTTCAGCAAGTTCCATGTTGTTTTGTCCCTGACTAACCAAGGACAAGTCCTTTACTTCGTAATTTGCTCCTTTGTCCATACTCATAAAAACACCTCTCTTTTATTCGTTATTTTAATTATTGACTGTATATTTACTTTTTTACCGCCAGAAAAATATTAATCCCAAGTCCCTTGTTAACAGCTATCTGTTGCATCTCCTGCAAGTCAAATCCGGTCTCTTCCAACCACCCCTGGATTTCTAGCTTGTTAAACCCGAGCCAAGGTCCGCCGAACTTCTCCCTTACCCATTCCTGCTGATGCTTGTCGAAATCCACGATAATAAACTGGCCTCCCGGCCTTAACACCCTATATGCTTCCTGCATGCCTATTGCCGGAAGGGATATATAATGCAGGACCATATTCAATACTGCACAATCAGTCTCTTCATCTTTTAGAGGCAGATGTTCGAGTTCACCCAGGCGCAGGTCCACGGCTTCACTTTTGGAGCCAACCCGTTGCCTGGACTGATCCAACATATTCACGGAACTATCCACCCCTATCAGATTTTGGGTTTTGGGGATCAATTTAATCAACAATTCCCCTGTTCCGCAACCAAGATCAACTGTATTGGAATCCGGATGGACCTTGTCCACTATCACGCTGTTCAGATCCACATCCCCCAGAACTTCCCTTTTCAATTGATCCCACTCCCCTGCCACGGACTCGAAGAACCTCTTGGTCTTATTCTTTCTTTCCTTCAGGATCTCGTTTGCCCGATTCAAGTCACTGTCCCAAACTTTGCCGAGTTCAGGATTATTAAGCACAAATCGCACCAAATCCATATTCCAATCATTTTGCAGGCCGGAATAATATATATATATTCCGTCCCTCCTGGAAACCAGTAATTCGCTGTCCAAAAGTATCTTAAGATGACGGGAGATTTTGGACTGACCCATCTCAAGCACCGCCACTATGTCGTTAACGTTCAACTCGTAGTGCAACAAGAGATAAAATAGCCTGAGACGAGTCTCTTCCGAAAGTGCTTTGAAATATTTGATTGTATACATAAATTCCTATATGAACATATATTGATATGTTGTTAAACAAATATATATCCAAAAAAAATTCCCTTGTCAAACAAAAAATCAAAATTAATTTTATCCAAAAAATGGTATAAATACAGAAAATTCGCGCCGGGTTGTCAACTGGAGAATGAATTGCTATTTTAATATATATTGACTATCCAACTTTAAAAAGCAATCCTAGGGTCAACCGTTCCATGTTTACGGTAGAAGAAATTAAGTGGTCATGGCTTTAAGATTACAGTTTATTTGAAACCACTCTAAAACTGGTGCAATTTCATTTTGCATAAGACCGTTAGCACTACTGCGAAAATTTTATATTAACTCCCATGCCCTCGCGGGCACAACGAAGCATGGGCAATCTCGTCAACGAATCTTTTCGTTGCGAGAAAAGGTACTCAACTTGTTGAATAAA
>CAJXKR010000166.1 GCA_913055815.1 uncultured Desulfohalobiaceae bacterium
CCCGAATTTTATTCCTGCAACAAGAAAAAATTCAAATACAAACAGCTAATTGAATTCTAGAACAAAAAAGCCGTGAAACAGGCATAGTTCGATTTTGCACTAACTTTACCATTAAGATTCCCCTGGTTACTTTATACGAGTCTACTTGGCTCCGATCCGCATTTTGTTTTTATGAAAGACAGCTATCTGTTATCCGGGAATGCCAGTTCTTAACCAGATAACCGACAACTGTTAACTTCTTTCTCGCCACACCCTGCCAAGGCAGTGAGGGGATTGAGATTGCCCGTACTTCGTTGTGTCCTACAGAGCAAGGGGTTGAAATTAAGATACTTGGATCTAGCAGAAATTGGGTGAACTTATTTGCCAGACAAGATATACAGCTAATTATTTTTTGCCTTGAATGCGATATTAAATTGCATACCTACCGGTTAGTCTCTGGATCTGTGAGTGGATGCTTGTTCAAATGAACTATTAACATGTTCTCTGGAACAAGGAGGTAACCAAATGAATATTTTACTTGTAAATCCACCTTATGTCGGAGGGTACAAGAAACTTACCATAGACCTCCCCCAAATGGGTTTGGCCTATCTCGCAGGTGCCCTGCGCTCAAAAGGACACAATGTTCAAATTGCGGATTTGAATTTAGGCAAAAAGGAATTACCTGCACGGTTTAAGGATTTTGATCTTGTCGGAATAACCTCTGATACCCCCAGGAACCCTCTGGCATTGAATATCGCGCAAAAAGCCAAGCAATACAAGTTACCCGTAGTAATGGGAGGCCCCCACGTCTCCTTTATGCCGGAAGAAACGCTACAAACCGGGGTAGTAGACTACGTGGTCAGGGGTGAAGGTGAATACATACTACAGACCCTTGCTGATCACCTGGAGAAAAACCTAGAACTGGAGGAAATTCCCGGACTTTCCTATAGGCTCAATGGACAGATCCAGCACAACCCGGACAGTCCCGAGACCATAATGGATATAAGTTCACTCCCCTATCCGGCCCGGGACCTTTTACCCATGCAAAAATATACCGGAAGATTGGGAAAATCAAAAGCTACTTCCATTATCGGGAGCAGGGGTTGCCCGTTCAACTGTTCCTTTTGTGTAGCTTCCGAGCTTTTCGGGGTGCGCTGGCGTCCCAGAGAGCCCGAGGATATAGTGGAAGAGTTGGAATACGTCAAAAACAAGTTCGGAATAAGGGCCTTCTTTTTCATGGATGACAACCACACCCTGAAACCGGACCGGGTAATCCGGTTGTGCGAACTTATTAACAAGCGCGATTTGAACATAAGCTGGTGGTGCTGCTCCAGGGCCAACACTTTAGTTGAAAACGAAGACATGGTGCAGAGCATGGCCGAATCCGGGCTCGATATGGTTTTTATCGGTGTGGAAAGCGCAAATCAGGAAACATTGGACCATTTCAACAAGAAGACCACTGTTGACACTTCCCACAAGGCCATCCAGACCCTCAAGAAATACAACGTCAGGACCATGGCCAGCTTTATTCTCGGCAACCTGGAAGAAACCGAAGACATGATCAAGAAAACCATACATTTTGCCAGAGATCTGAAACCGGAAATCGCTCAGTTTTCCATCCTGACTCCCTATCCGGGCACACAACTTTACAACAAAGTTAGAGATCGGATTTTCGCCCAGGACTGGTCCCTATACGACGGCCTGCACGCAACCATCCAGACCCCTAATGTTGATCCAGAAAGATTGGAACGATTGTTGAAAAAGGCATATATAAACTTCTATTTCAATTTGCCCAGGGTAATCTCCCATCCCTTTTACAACCTCCGCTACTTATTCCAAATACCGCAGTTAATCAAGAAAGAGCCCAATATGACCCAATTATAGCCCCAAAAAACAAACAGTTCCCTGATGCGTGGTTAAGCCACGCATCAGGGAACTGCATTATTAAACCTTTTGCCTTTTCTCCGCATTTTTGCTAGTGTTTTTTCTCAGTTAAGGACAGCACCTTATCTCTGAAACCTGATTCTTCCAACCCTCTCCGGGTGATCATGGCAATCTTGTTCAGAACTAAATACAAACAGGAAACTTTCCCAGTCCTGTTGGCATCTATTTGTTTCAATCTAGCAAGATCTTGGAACAAAATTACCAATATCCAGGGCTGGAAAGAACATGAATTAAATTGCTAACAAAGTAACTCGGAAAAAAGCATTTTCACGGCCAAAGGAGTCTTGCTATTCCCAGAGCGTACAAATTGATTATTTTATTTCTTGCCTCCCTGGGCCTGCATCTATTTATCCACCACCCGCTCCTGGCGGAGCAAGACCCTGTGGTCAAGGCGGGATCCCAAGATATACCCTGGAGAATCAAGGCGGACAATATAGAAGTAGACAAGAATCAAACCGCGTTATTAGCCACAGGCCAGGTCAGTATAACCAAGGGAAACAACACCTTGAATTCGGATTATGCCTATTACAATTGGGAAACCCGGGAAATGTATCTACGGGACAATTTCGATGCCGAAATGGATAGCGTACTATTGAAAGCAGAACAGGCACAATTCGACCTTAAAACAGAAAAAGGCTGGATCAAGCAAGGGAATATCTCCCTGCGGGACCCCCAACTGATCCTGCGTGGCGACAAGATATCCAAAACAGGAAGACAAAAATACGCCTTCAGCAACGCTAATATAACCGCCTGTGACGGAGATCCCCCGGTCTGGTCCATAAGGTCCGCTCAGGGGAACGTCCCTTTGAACGGATATGCGAGCTTGTGGCATACCAAGTTCTTGATCAAGGACTATCCGGTATTTTACTTTCCCTATCTGATACTCCCGATTAAGAAAGAACAGCAATCCGGATTCTTGCTCCCGAACCTCTCTTCCAGCAGCAGAGACGGCATAGGTATCACCCTGCCTTATTACTATATGATAAATAGCGAACAAGATATGACCTTGGCGGCAAATATAATCAACAAGAGGGGAACAAGATTGATCTCGGAATATCGTCTCGTTCCGGACCCCGAATCCAAAGGTCTATTTCGCTTTGACTGGCTGAAGGACCGAATAACCGCGGACACTGAGACAGAAGAATACGAGAAGTTCAATAACGACGGCCTAATCCGGGACAACTCCAACAGATTCTGGCTGCGTGGAAAATACAACGGATTTTTGGGTGATACCCAATGGAGGACCAGGCTGGACTTGGACATGGTCTCGGACCAGAACTATCTCCGTGAGTTCGATTACGGCAGGTACGGCTACGATTCCAGCCAAAACGACTTTTTGGACGAATTCGGAAGGGACATCAACGACAAGGACTCTATATTACGGGAGAATACTTGGATAATCAGAAAAATGATAAGCAATAACGCGGAGTTTGAATCCCGCGTTGAATACAATCAAAACTCAAGCACTTTCAACCAGAATTATTCCAATGATCAAGACCCCACTATTCAGAAATTCCCGGAACTTTCCCTGAATGTCTACAAGAACAAGATCCAGGGGACCCCTTTTCAATGGGAGGCTGAAAACGACCTTACCTATTACTGGAGAAGATCCGGAAATAAAGGTATGAAATTAAACGCCTACCCCAGCATCACCCTCCCCTTGAACTGCAAACACGTAAGCTCAATTCTCAAAGCCGGATGGGAGGAAGCATTGTACTATAATCAAGATACCGGCAAGAAAAGCGCAGGGGAAAAGGAGTTTATAACCCGGGGTACTGCGTCAATGCATGCCTCTTTATTCAGCAATATGTTCAACACCTTTGAGATCGAACCCAATACCGAACTGCTAGCACAAAAAAAATACTCCGGGAATGCGGCCTGGACAAAAATAAAGCACAGTATCAGGCCACAAGTGGAATATGAATATCAGAGCAGCGAAGGGAATGACGTCCCGGAATTTGCACTGCAGGACACAAGAATATCAAAAAACAAGATCACCTATTCCTTGACAAACTCTTTTACCAGGAAAAAAAGCACGGTTGTTCCCCAAACAGAAGGCCAACAGGACACTGGATTCAAAGTCGACACTGAATATCGCAATTTTTTGCTCCTCGACCTGGAACAAAGCTATCATATCAAGGAATCACACAGGGACCACCAATTAAGCCAATATCCCAGACGCAGATTTTCCGACATTCGTGCCAGATTAATCTACGATCCAGCATCCTTTATCAACCTGGAGACCAATACCTGGTTTTCTCCCACTATCGGAGAACTAACAGAACAGGAAAACATATTGAACCTGAACTACCGGAACCGCCTCGCCGGATATCTGGGATTTGACTATCAAAAAGGATTGGATCACTATATACATCGCAAAAACCAATCCAAACTCAGCATCCTGAGGCTGGGAGGAGAATGGGATCTAAACAATCAATGGACCTTCAGGATTGATTATTCCAGGGACCTGGATCAGTCCGATCTTTTGGAGCGAAGCCTGGGAATTGACTACACGCACCAGTGCTGGGGCTTTGATCTGGAGTTAACTCAAGACAGCCATGAGACCAATATTTCCCTTAATGTCAATCTAAGCGAGATAGGAGAACATTTTTAATCCCATGAACAAACGAGAATACGACATACATATCCTGCCGGAAGATCTGCAAAACCAGATTGCTGCCGGAGAAGTGGTGGAAAGGCCTGCCAGCGTACTAAAAGAGCTGGTGGAGAACAGCCTGGATGCGGGAGCGGACAGGATCCATACGGAAATCGAAGGGGGAGGCCAAAACCGGATACTGGTCCAGGACAATGGACAGGGTTTGAATTCCGGGGAACTTGCCCTCGCCCTGAACAGGCATGCGACCAGCAAGATCCAAAACATAGCCGACCTCTCCAGGATATCCAGCTTCGGCTTCCGCGGGGAAGCACTGCCCAGCATAGCTTCGGTATCCAAGCTGGAGCTTGCCTCCGTTCCAGGGGATTCCAAGGAGGGATCACAAGTGACAGTGGAATTCGGGGAAATCCAGGATCAGCACCCCATATCCCTGCGGGAGGGAACCAGGATAGAGGTACGGGACCTGTTTATAAACACCCCGGCGCGCCTGAAATTCTTGAAAACTACTGCTACCGAGGCCAAAAGATGCCAGGAAGTGTTAAAGCGATTTGCCCTCGCCAACCTGGATACACAGTTCAAGCTTGTCAGCAACAACAAGGAGGTCCTCAATTTCCCGGGTCGTCAGGGGCTAATAGAACGACTATCCCTTATCTGGCCCTTTGCTGTAACCGAGAACCTCTATCCGTTCTTTCGTAATCACGAGGACTTGTCCATATCCGGTGCGGTCAGTGACCCGGTGAGCACCCAACCCAAACCTGACCGGATCTATTTTTTTGTTAATAATCGGCCTGTACAGGACAAATTGCTTTTAAAGGCCTTGAGGGAGGCCTATAAAGGGAGGCTGTTGTCCAAGGAATATCCGCAAGCGGTACTTTTCTTGAACATTCCCAGCGAGGAAGTGGATATAAACGTGCATCCTGCAAAATCCGAGATCCGCTTCAGGAACGAACAGGCAATTTTCTCCCTGGTAAAAAAGGGTGTGGAAAAGGCACTGGAGGTAGGTAATCAAGATAACCGGCCACAAACAGATCATATGGCGCAGTCCGCACATACTCCTAGACAGGAGCAAAATCGAGACCAAAGGCCCCATGCTAACACTTTTCCAACTTTCGAGGATCACAATCCGGAAGCGTTCAGGGAACAAAAGGAAGCGTTCCCCAAAGACAACCCCATGACAACACCTCAAGCAGTTGTGCAACAAACCGGTAATGAACAGGCATTAAACCGCGAGGATTTCAATATTCCGGATTACAGCAATCTGGAAAAGGAAAAGGGTTATTTCTATCTGGGACAAATACAGGCAACCTACCTGATATTGAGCGAGAAGGGGAACAACCTCTTGATCCTGGATCAGCACGCGGTGCACGAGAGGATCCTGTTCCACAGATTCAGCAACAGGGGTGAAGAGGTGGGTTCCCAGCTTTTGGCACTACCCGGGGAACACCAACTCCATGCATCGGAAAAAAAACAGTTGCAGAACAAGGCGAACTACCTGAGGAAGCTGGGATTTTCCTTCCAGCTAACCGGCGGGGAAATGCTGCAGATACAGGCAATACCGGACTTCTTTTCCTTTAACGAGGCCAGGGAATTCCTGGAGTCAATATTGAGTGCAAAGGTGGAGTCCATGGATGATATCTGGTCGCTAATGGCCTGTAGAAAGGCCATAAAGGCGGGTGAAGAACTATCCAGGGACGAGGCGCTGAATCTATTGGAATCCTGGTTCCAGACCCCGGACAGGTTTTACTGCCCCCACGGCCGCCCGGCTGCGGTCAGGCTCACTTCCAGGGAATTGGAAAACTTTTTCAAAAGGACCTGATAAAAACATTATTACCACTACAGTGAAACTTGAAGCCTTGCCGAGTGGCCCACTTTTGCTCTCCAGCCCTCAATAAGAGGGCTGGATAATCAAGTCGCACAGTGGACAACCCGGCTGCGGCTTAAACATATCCAAGTCATCTCAGAAGCTTAATATAAAAATCTCGCAGTAGTGTTACAAGATCGGACGAAAACCCACCCATCTACATCAAAGCTTTAAGATTTCCCTTGCTCCTCGTATCCGTGCTAGTCTACGTCCAATCGCGGTTTTCGGTCAGTCGCTAGATCATCCCCAGCTTGTATTTCATGGAATTAAGGGTGTTTCTCATGAGCATGGTAATGGTCATGGGGCCAACACCACCGGGAACAGGAGTAATGTGGCCGGCCCTCTCCTGTGCTGCTTCAAAGTCCACGTCACCCCTCAAAATGGCAACCATCTTGTTGGGATCCTTCTTGCTGGGTTTTTCTCCAACCCGGTTAACTCCCACGTCTATTACACAGGATCCTTCCTTGATCCATTCCGGCTTGACCAGTCCCGGTACCCCGGCGGCAACGATCAAGATATCCGCACGCTTGCAATGGGACTCCAAATCCTTTGTCCTGGTATGAACCACAGTAACAGTGGCATTGGCTCCCCTGCCCTTTTGTACCATCATATTGGCTATTGGTTTGCCCACGATGTTGGACCTGCCCACAACCACTACTTCCGCACCACTGGTTTCCACACCGGCGCGAACAATCATTTCCTGGATACCTGCGGGTGTACAGGGAGGGAACTTTACCTGGTCACCGCCGATCATGAGCCTGCCCACATT
>CAJXKR010000167.1 GCA_913055815.1 uncultured Desulfohalobiaceae bacterium
TTAACCGGTTTTTTCTACGTCAAGACATTCTATTTTTTGAAGAGAAGCATTTTCCAAAAAATCAAGAAAAAATCGGGCCTAATTATTACTACAGGGCTGGGCGGACTTGTCATGGGATGCCTGGGCATGATCTTTCCCGGCTTGTTGTGCGGCGGATACGGCCTGCTGGAAATGGCGATACTGGGTAAACTTTCCATTGCAGTAATGCTGGGGCTATTAATCGGCAAGACAATAGCCACCTCCATAACCATAGGTTCTGAAATGAGCGGGGGAATGTTCGCGCCCGCACTCTTCGTAGGCGGGATGAGCGGCGGCATAATGGGACAAATGGGACAAAACTTCTTTCCTCAGTTCATCTCCAATCCCGGAGGATTTGTCCTGGTGGGGATGGCTGCATTTTTTGCAGGTGTAGGCAGCGCACCCGTGGGTCCCTTTATCCTGGTCAGCGAACTGGTACAAAATTACGATCTACTGGCTCCACTTATGCTTGCCTCCGCTGTATGTATCCTGCTTACCAAGAACATCTCCATATACGAGAATCAACTGGAAAACAAATTTCAATCCCCGGCACACGCCGGAGAACTGTTTGTGGACCTACTGCAGGCACACACGGTAAACGAGCTTCTCTCCCACCTGAAACAGGTCTATGCTGTATCCGAGAACATGAACTTTTCGGATTTCAAGCAATTCTTTTCCAATACCAACCAACACTATTTTCCGGTAAAGAACGAACAAGGTGAACTCACGGGAATTTTTTCCAGCACGGATTTCAGGAACATACTTTTTGAAGAGGATGTGGAGGAACTGGTAGTGGTAAAGGATATCGCCCTTACTGACATAATTTCCACCACGCCCAATGAAGACCTGAACACTGTCATGAACAAGTTCACTCAAAAGAACATAGATGCCCTCCCTGTGGTCAAGGAGGACGACTACACCTATCTTCTGGGGATGCTAAGGCGCAGGGAAGTAATAGACTTTTACAACAAGGAGCTGAAATCCATAAAGAGTGGGACCGTCAAACTAAGCTCCGGAATGAGGCACTCCCAATCAGAAGAACAAGAGCAATAGTATTGCTTCCTGGGTTCCACGTTCACCGTTCACGGTTTAAGGATCAGTGGATAAGCGAGGGCAATCTCGACTACGAAGTAGCGAGACAACTTCAGCTAACACCTCATCTTGCTTAAAACTTTAACACTTTAACACCCTAAAACTGTTCCTATTAATACCTGTCCGACCACAAGCACCTGCCCCCTTTCACTTTCAACCAACCCAGGGGGAGGTCCTGCCAATACAGCCCCATCAACCTCTGTCTACTGGATACATTTAAACTCTGGCCGCTTAACAACCTGTCCAGATCGGCTATTCTGGTTGCCAGGATCGATACATCCTCTTCTGCAGTGGGAAGCAGTACCCGCATGCGGGGATTGGGATGAAATTTATTCTTGTGTACCCGTCCCAGGGTGGCCCCCCACCAGTAGTAATCATCTGGAAGCACTTGCCGTGCCACTTCCGGCAAAAAAACCAGCCTTTTCTGGAACAACTCCACTTTTCCCGGGGGCAAATTTTCCCAGCAAAACATCTCCTCCAGGGTATTCAGGTTCAAACCTTTACCCACCCGGGGCCTGTTTTGCTCAAGTCCTTGCTCCTGCAGGGAATGATCCTCGAGACTTCCTTGGCCCGGCTTCTCCAGGCAGGCCAAAAAGAAATATCCCCGATCAGACTGCGAACTCCTGATACGAAGCACCCCGTGCATATCATCATCCTGCGGGGCTTCGTATTTAAGTCCCGGAATCTCTTGCAATGGTTTTATGTTCAAGCCCAAATTGTCTGCAGCATACCGCATCTGCTCCTCGTTCTCCCGAAAATTGGCTGTACATGTGGAATACAAAATCCTTCCCCCGGGAGCCAATATTTCTGCCGCCTTTTGCAACAACCTCCTCTGGGTGTTCAAGAGGTGCTTGACATCCTCCTGCACCTCCTCTCCCTCGAGGTATTTACAGACCGTGCCCCAACCGCTGCAGGGTGCATCCAGCAATATACTGGAAAAACTCTCCGGCAAAAAGGGCAGCCGTTCCCCCGGGTATCTGCTAGTCACCGCATTCATTAAGTTCAACCTCTCCAAATTGTCCCGCATCAAATAGCAGCGCTTGGTCACTGGCTCGTTTGCAACTGCAGCACCGCCTGATGCGAGCAACTGGGCCAAAAATCCCACTTTCCCCCCGGGACTGGCACACATGTCCAATACCAGGGAACCGGGAGCAGGGTTCAAATACAATGGAGGGAGCAGGGACAACTCCTCCTGGATATAAATAAGTCCGAAAAAGGCTGCATAGGAAGAACCCAGGGGTTTGGGTTCCTTTGTAAGCCGCCTTGCCCATTCGGAAATTCCAGAGGCCACGAACTCGAACCCCTCTGCATACAGCAGGGATTCCACTGCAGGGATCTCGGAGGGTGCACAAACCAACCGAAAACTCCGGGTAGAAATATCTGTTTCAATCATAGTACTAATAATCCGTCCCAATCCTTTGCCAGAAATTGAGTAAGTAATAGGGGAATTTCAGGATCCCTTTTTTATACTTCAACTGATGGGTTATTATATTTATCAGATCTTGAAATACTATTTTGTTCCTGACCAGACACTCGAAGCTCAATTTTTGATGCCTATAGAAAAAATCCGAAACCCGCTTGGCAAAATAAAGGTCATTGGCGATCTTGCTATTTACCAGGTTTGAATACTGACCGATTTGATTGTTGGCAATACAGTGTGCTGCCAAATAACCGCTTTCAATCGCGTGCCTGATCCCTTCTCCGGTCAACGGGTCCACCAGGCCGGCAGAATCGCCAAGCAACAGTACGCCGCCTTTTTGCAGGGAGCCATTGGGAGATTTGTATACAGGCAGGGGATGTGCCTTGTAGGAAAACCGCTCCGGGTCAATGTCATATTTAGCCATAACCCGGGATAATGTGGAAAACAATTGCTTGTCTCCACCTTTATGCATTGTCCCCAACCCCACGGATAAATGTCCGGACTTGGGGAAAATCCAATAATATCCTTTTTGCAGGTCTCCCAATCCCACCAAAAAACGCCCCTGGAAGGATTCCAAGACTTGTGGCGAGACTTCGGCTTCCACCTCCAGGGCTATACCCATTTGCCGGTTTCTTCCCATTCCCATTGACTTGGCCACTATGGAATTGGGGCCGTCAGCACCCAGAACATACCTGGAGCTAAAACTTTTTCCGTCCCTTGTTTTTACCTCATAACCGGCATTGCCGGCAATTACACCTTGCACTTCCACACCTTGCACTACCTCGGCTTTTGTCCTTCCCAATATAAAATAATCGAAGCTGTCCCGCATTACCATAACCAAAGAGCCATCCGGAACGGATTGGGTAACTTGTTTATCCTGGTAAATAAAGCTTGCCCTGTATATATACTGCTCAATCACCGGTGCAAAATCGAACGGGAAATAATGCATTGCACTTGTGGGGACTCCCCCAGCGCAAGTCTTGTAGCGGGGAAGTACGCACTTCTCCAGCACCAGCACCCTGTAACCCGCTTTGCCCAAAAAATAAGCAGCACTGGATCCTGCCGGCCCTGCTCCCACAATAATCACATCCGCATCCCAATCCATAGCATCTGCTCCTAAGCAAATTTAATCTTCAAAAACCCCAGAGTTGCCCTTGTTCACTCCTGATCCGGAAATTTTTCCAATAAACCAACACTTAAGCCTAGCCGGGTGGCCCACTTTTGCTCTAAGTGCTTATCCAGCCCGCAAGAGGGCAGGATAAGCAAGTCGCACAACAAACCACTCGGCTGCGGCTCAAATTGATCCCAGGCATCAGGATGTAATAATAGGAAACTGTCACTGTAGTGCAAGATTCAGGTAAAAATCCCTTTTTAAATACCCCAAAGTCTGCTAAAAATTAAAAAGTTAGATTCAGGAACAAACTGAAATATCCCAAAGCATTCGTTCACCATCGTTCAAAGGGTAAAATCATGCGACAACAAAACCTGGAATACAATCTGAACAACTCCCTCTTAAAAAAGATCGAACACCTGCGCGAACTCATGCTGCAACTACAACCCGGAATCCTGGCGGTATCGGGTGGATTGGACAGCCGCTTCCTGGCCCATATGGCAGACTTCTGGCAACTGGACTATCTGGCCCTTTTTTTCCAGGGTCCCCATATGACGCCCAAGGAAAAGACGTATGCCCACGAATTTCTGCAGGGATTGAATATACATTTTTCCGTGCTGGAAATAAACCCCTTGGAGCAGCCAAATGTTGCAGCAAACTATCCGGACAGATGCTATTTTTGTAAAGGCTTTCTGTTCCAATCCGCCCGGAATCTTGCCAATGGCCGCAGGCAGAACATCCTAGAAGGATCGCACATGAGTGATACAAATGAATACAGGCCCGGACACAAGGCATTGCAAGAACTGCAAATAATCAGCCCCCTATACAGGGCTGGATTTTATAAAGAGGAGGTCCGTTCCTGTGCCCGTTATTTTGGCCTTATACACCCGGAGCAATCTTCCAGGCCCTGTATGCTGACCAGATTCGATTACGGATATGGGCCGGATTCAAATGAACTCTACCAAATAGCCTGCGCTGAAGACAACCTCTATGACCTGGGATTACAAGACTTCAGGATCAGGGTAGTTGCCCACCAGTACTATTTGCAAATAAAGAGTTCAGAACAAGAACTCTTGGCAAAAAAACGGAAAAAGGTAGAAAAAATATTGCACCAGGCCGGGTTAACCCCGTTTGAGATCATTTCCTCCGCACGAGTGAGCGGTTTTTTTGACAGGAAATAAAACTACAGCGACACTGAAGTCTTGCCGGGTGTTACAATAGAAGACTCTCGCTGTAGTGATAACAAGGAGGCAAAAATGAATCAGGATTTTTCCCTGAGTACAGTATATTACTGGGATTTGAGGACTTCCAGGAAGGCCCCGTTCGATGTCCGCATTCGCAGGTTGCTGAAAAAAAGCGAAATAGCCGGCTATCTTAGGCCCGAAGACCTGCTGGCCTTGAAGATCCATTTCGGAGAACAGGGAACCACCGGCTTCATATCTCCGCGCCTTATCAAGCCTTTTGTAGAATTTTTCCGGAAGTGCGGTACCAAGCCCTTTTTGACCGACACCAACACATTGTATACCGGTCAAAGAGGAGAATCCGTCTCACACAGCATGCAGGCAGCGGATCACGGATTCGATCCCAATCTTCTCGGCGCTCCGGTAATAATCGCAGACGGCTTGAAAAGCGGTAATCAAGCTACTCTTCAATATCCGGGCCGCCATTTCGAAAACTTTTATTTGGCAGGGGACATTGTTGAGGCAGACAGGATCGTAAACCTCAGTCACTTTAAAGGGCACCCATTAACCGGTTTCGGAGGGGCTTTAAAGAATCTGGGCATGGGATGTGCCACTCGTAAGGGAAAAATGCAGCAACATTGCGACCTGGGTCCACTTGTAAACAAAGAACTCTGCCAGGGTTGCGGGGAATGCATCCATGTCTGCAGTCCGGGAGCGCTCTCCCTGAATACGGAAGGGGTGATAGATCTGGATGACAAGCTCTGCACCGGTTGCGCAGCCTGCCTGCATACCTGTCCCACCGGGGCCTTGAGAGTGAACTGGAAAGTGGATGTTCAACGCTTCCTGGAAAGAATGCTGGAATATGCAGCTGCAGTAATAAAAACACGCAGATCCCCACTGCTAAATATCAACTTCGTTTTGCAAGTTTCCCCGGGTTGCGACTGCGAGAATCACACCGACTCCCCCTTGTGTCCGGACATAGGCATCCTGGCATCATACGATCCGGTAGCCCTGGACAAGGCCAGCCTGGATCTGGTTAATCAGGCAACACCCCTGCAGCCGAGCCGGCTTCCGGAGAACATTGAACGAAAACAGGACAAGTTTCTGGCATTGTACGAGCATGTCCCCCTGAACCACTTTTTTGAGTATGCAAAACAACTAAACCTGGGAGATGCTCGGTACCGGCTTTTGCAAATCTAAAACCGGAGCTTGCAGCAGATTTCAATTATAAAGGCTTTATTTCTGGACAAAAGGCCAGTTTACTGCTATGAATACCAAAAATTTAACGGAGGTCAGTTTATATGTCCCGACACAAAAAGATCGAGAGAAAGAAAGAAATGGATAGAAGACGCAGAAGACGGCAAAAAAGATTGAAACAACGGGCAAAAGAAGCCAAAGAAGCTGCTGGAAAAAACAATTAAGCCCGGAAACCCGGCAATCGTTTGCCGGGACTTGGCTCAAAATACAAAAACCGGTAAAAGAACAAGGTCAAAACTAGATGTTGACTTTGTTCATACCGGATTTATTAATTATAGTGCACTCACTTCTTAACTGGACAGTTCGAAGTTCCATGTTCGAAGTTCTCAGATAAAAATTTCTCAAATTCAACAGCTTACAACGAAACAACTCAAGTTTGATTAAACGCTATGTAAAATCAATAAGTTGATCCTTAACTTAAGAGCTTTGACTTTCCACTTCCGAAGTGAGGTAAATATAATTTTTTTTCGAAAAGGAGTATGAAAATGCCTATCTATGAATACTATTGTGAAAACTGCGACTATATATTCGAAGAGCTAAACAAAGGGTATACCGATAAAACCATGGAATGCCCTGTATGCGGGCAAGAAGCCAAAAGGCTCATATCCAACACCTCTTTTATACTCAAGGGAGCAGGTTTCTACGAAACCGATTATAAGCGCAAATCCGCCGATTCCGGGAACGGGAATGGCAAGGAAAATTCCAGCGGAAACGGCAACGGAAATGGCGAGGCTAAAGCTGAAAAAGCGACATCTACTGAAAACAATTCCCAACAAAAGGAGGCAAGCTCCTCCAATAAAAGTTCGGAATCCGGGTCCTCAAACAAAAATGCGGAATCCGGGTCCTCCAATAAAGGTACCTCGCAGGACAAGGATTGATCTTTCACTGATTCAGGGTTGTGCGTTCAAAGTTCACGGTTGAAAGAAAATCCTTTATTTTTTAACAACTCGGCTGGGAGATATTTTTGTTTTTTCAACCCTGAACTGTGAACGCTAAACTGTGAACCATAACAAGGGATTTGGCACTATATGATCGAACGCTATACATTGCCCCAAATGGGGAATATCTGGGGTTT
>CAJXKR010000168.1 GCA_913055815.1 uncultured Desulfohalobiaceae bacterium
AATCCGGGGCAGGCAAATTATTGCTCCTCCAAGGCAGGTATTATAGGGTTAACCAAATCTGCTGCACAAGAACTCGGCTCCCGGGGGATAACAGTAAACGCAGTCTCTCCCGGTTTTATTCGTACGGAAATGACTGATGATCTGGATGAAGAGACCCAGGGCAAATACCTGGAAAGAATCCCACTGGGGCGTTTCGGTGAATCGGAGGATGTAGCCGAGACTGTGGCCTGGCTGGCTTCCTGGGAAGCTGGTTATATAACAGGTCAAGTTATAGGTGTGAATGGTGGAATGTATATGTAGTATGTTTGATTTAATCTTGTTATAAAGACTGCTACCTTAAAAATGAGGAGGAAGTATGGCCATATTGGAACAAATAAAGGAAATTGTTGCTGAGCAATTGGACGTTGATCTTGAGCAAGTGACTCCGGAAGCTTCGTTTGTAGATGATTTGGGTGCTGATTCCCTGGATCTGACTGAATTGATCATGGCTATGGAGGATCAATTCGGAATGGAGATAGATGACGATGAGGCCCAAAAATTAAGGACTGTTCAGGACGTAATAACTTATGTTGAATCCCAGCAAAGTTAAATCCAATTATTTTCGCCAATAAATAAGCAGAGCGTCTTGTGGGGTATTCACAAGACGCTTAATTATTATAAGATTTGATCCGGGATTAGCGAGTGGGCTTAAAAAGAATTTTCTAGTAAAACACATCAGAGCAAGAGGCATAAATGATAGGAAGAAGAGTTGTTGTAACAGGCTTGTCAGCATTAACCCCGCTTGGAAACGATTTGGAATCCAGTTGGTCTGCTTTGATTAACGGTGAATCCGGGATTGCACCTATTACAAGGTTCGACTGCAGCGATTATCAAACGCAAATTGCGGGAGAAGTCAGGGATTTTGATCCCCTGCAGTACATATCCCGCAAGGACAAGCAACGCATGGATCGGTTCAATATTTATGCTGTGGCTTGTTCCCAAATGCTCCTGGAAAATGCCGGGTTGGAAATAAGCGAGGAAAACGGGAACCAGACCGGTATACTACTGGGATGTGGACTTGGGGGGCTGGAGACCCTGGAGGAGTTCCATACCAGGCTCTTGAACCGGGGCCCCAGAAAAGTGTCTCCGTTTTACATACCCAAGTTGATCTCCAATATAGCTCCCGGCCAAATTGCGATCTATACCCGGGCCAAGGGACCCAATCTGGTAACCACCTCGGCCTGCGCTTCAGGTGTGCACAGTATAGGATACGCCTTTTCCGACCTGAAACTGGGACGTGTGGAGAGTATGATTTGTGGCGGTGTGGAGTCCACTATTACTCCCATGGGTGTTTCCGGGTTCAATGCGATGCAGGCCCTGTCCACCAGAAACGAAGATCCGGAAAACGCATCCAGGCCTTTTGACAAGGACAGGGACGGATTTGTTCTGTCCGAAGGGTGCGGATTGTTGCTGCTGGAAACCCTGGATTCGGCACAGGCCAGAGGGGCACCTATATATGCAGAGGTTTGCGGTTTCGGGGCTTCGGCTGATGCATACCATATTACCGCACCGGATGAATCCGGAGAGGGAATGGGTCAGGCCATGAATATGGCCATGAAGGAAGCAGAGGTGGACCCGCAGGATGTGGATCACATAAATGCCCACGGCACATCTACTTATTTTAATGATATTTCCGAGACCAGGGCTATCAAGAATGTGTTTGGTGAACATGCTTACAATATTCCCATCACAGCCAATAAGTCCATGATCGGACATATGTTGGGTGCTGCCGGGGGAGCTGAAAGTGTGTTCAGTGTAATGAGCCTAAGCAGGGATAAAATCCCGGGCACCATCAATCTCGAAAATCCGGATACGGAATGTGATTTGGATTTTGTGAGCGAAGGCAGTCGGGACAGGCAAATCAACTATGTCCTCTGCAACTCCTTTGGATTTGGCGGTACTAACGCCTGTATCCTTTTCAAGCGTTTCCAGGAATAATAGTTACACTAGTTTGATAAGAAGTCGGAGACTAAATATACTGGATGGGAACAGTAATTAGAGAATGCACCATGGATAACCGTATACCCTGGACTGAATATTTCATGGATATTGCCGCCTTGGTTGCGGAGAGATCCACTTGCCTCAGGCGGAAGGTGGGGGCGGTTGCGGTAAAGGACAAAAGGATCCTGGCTACCGGATATAACGGAGCTCCCACCAATTTAAGGCATTGTTCCGAAGTGGGCTGTTTAAGGGATGAAATGAACGTGCCGTCAGGTGAAAGGCACGAGTTGTGCAGAGGTCTGCATGCGGAACAAAACGTGATTATCCAGGCTGCTGTGCACGGTATACCCTTGCAGGGTGCGGATATCTACTGTACTACTCAACCTTGCCTTATTTGTTCCAAGATGCTTATCAACTGCAGAATAAGCTCCATTTTCTTTGCCGAGGGGTATCCGGATGAGATTGCTGCCTCATTGCTGGAAGAGGCAGGGATTTCATATCAACTCTGTCCCCACTCTTTGGAGCTTAAGTCTAAATAGGCCCTGGGAGGTGCAAGAGCATGCACCTGCTACTTGCTGCTTTACCCGCTCTACATATATATCCTCACAAGTACATTGAAACAGGACAAAAATGGATAAATATATAAATAAGCTCACTGAACAGGAAAAAAGGGAATTCATGCTAAGGGCAATTTCCCTGGCAGAAAACGGAAGGGGGAGAACCGCCCCTAATCCGTGTGTAGGGGCCTTGATAACCAGAAAGGGAGAAATTGTCGCGGAATCCTGGCATAAAAGACCTGGAGGCAAGCACGCGGAAGTGGGGGCCATAGAACAAGCCAGGCAAAATGGGGTGGATTTGGCCAGTTGTACTCTCTGGGTAACTTTGGAGCCCTGCAACCATCTGGGTAAAACCCCGCCCTGCACCAGGGCTATTCTGGATGCGGGCATTGACCACGTGATTGCCGGAGTGCGCGACCCCAACCAGAAGGTTGCCGGCGGGGGATTGGATTATCTTAGAAAAGTGGGAATAAAAGTGGAACAAGGGATAGCTGAATCTGAATGCCTGGATTCCATCAGGGATTTCATGATTTGGCAACAGGAATCCAGGCCTTATGTTTACCTCAAGCTGGCCAGTACCCTGGACGGTAAAATTGCTACCAGATACAAAACCCCTTTGGCTATAAGTTGCGAACAGTCCTGGTACCGGGTGCACGAATTGAGAAGCAGGGTACAGGCTGTGCTTGTAGGAGGGAATACATTTTACGCAGACGATCCCGGATTGACTGCCAGAACCCGGCAGGAAGTTGAAAGGCAGCCTTGGGCAGTGGTTGTAACTTCCAGATTGCCGTCTGTGGATGATAATTGGAAATTGTTGAGAAGAAGGCCACAGGAGACTATTTTTTTGACCTTTGCAGAAACAAAACAGGAAAACCGGAAAAAGGCATTGTTGGACAGGGGTGCGACTGTTTGGGAACTTTCCGAGACCGATGCCGGTATGGATATTGCCACTGCCCTGAAGAGGCTTTACAAGGAGTATAATGGTTATTATCTCTTGTGTGAAGGAGGAGGGAGACTTGCCTTGAGCCTGTTTGAACAGGGGCTGGTGGACAAGTTCTTCTATATCCTGAACCCCAGGATTCTGGGTGATGAAAAAGGAATAGACCTCTTTTCCGGGAGCAGGCAGACTGATTTGCAAAACCAAAATTGTTTGCGTATCATGAATCAGGAAAAAGTGGGAGAAGATTTGTGGCTGACCCTGACTTCGGATAGTTGAGCATGTTCAGGCCTAAATTTTCGCTGTACTGATAACAACTAATTAGTGCTTGAACGAAAACTCACCCATCTACATCAAAGCTTTAAGACTTTGAAATCCTCATGTATTAATATACACTGCGGTTTCAAAATTTCTCGCTACTTCGTAGTCGAGATTGCCCTTGCTCCTTGTATATGGGCAACTTTACGTTCAATCACAGTTTTCGGTCAGACACTAATTAATAACAGATAACGATTAACAGAAAACGGATTGTCAGATAAAAACATGTTTACCGGGATTATTCAAACCTGGGGCAGGATCCAGAGGATCGAGGGCTCCGGAGAGGAAAGGAGATTGTATATATCTCCTGGTGATACATTTTCAGGACTGCAGAAAGGGGAGTCTGTTTCCATAAACGGGATTTGCCTGACACTGGAGGAATTTTCATCAGATTGGCTCAAGTTCTACGCCTCTGCCCAGACATTCGCCGAGACCAATTTGCAGGATTATCAGGCGGGTCATTTGGTTAATCTGGAACGTGCATTGGCTGTGGGTGAAAGGCTGGGAGGACATTTTGTGAATGGCCACGTGGATTGCGTTTCCACAGTTCAGCATATCAGGGCCTCAGGCGAGTCTAACGTTTACAGATTGCAATTTGAACAGACCTGGTCTAAATTTATAGTTCCCAAGGGCTCGGTTGCGTTGGACGGGATAAGCCTGACAGTGATTGATTGCGGTCCGGATTTTCTGGAAGTGAATGTAATCCCGGAAACAAGGAAAAGTACGAATATAGGTTCCTGGAAACAGGGAACCAGGGTGAATATGGAAGTGGACGTGATAGCCAAGTATGTCCTTAATATGCTCGGTCCTTATGAAGGTGGACAAAGTGGGGATAAAAAAGCAAGTTCCGGTATGAGTTACGAATTCTTGCAAAAATACGGTTTTGGTAACTGAACCCCCAAAACCAATAAACAAACTTACTATTTCCATATCCGGAAATTAGGAATTTTCGGATGGGAACTATATGGAGAGAAAGGGATAAGAATATCCGGTAAGCTTATTTTGTCGGTATTGGTAAATCATTAAAACAAACAACCCAAAAAAGAGAGAAAAAATGTCTGTTTGCACGCCTGAAGAAGCAATGGAAGAAATCAAGCAGGGTCGCATGCTGATCCTTGTAGATGATGAAGACAGGGAGAACGAGGGGGATCTGGTCATAGCGGCTGAACAGATCACTCCGGAAGCGATCAACTTTATGGCCAAATACGGCAGGGGATTGATCTGTCTTGCCCTGGAACCGGACAGGGTGGAGCAGCTGGATTTGGAACTGCAGCCCAAGCGCAACGAATCCAAATTCGGAACCGCCTTCACTGTATCCATCGAGGCGGCCGAAGGTGTGACCACCGGCATCTCCGCACACGACAGGGCCAAAACAGTGGCCACAGCGGTTCAGGACGGGGTGACTCCTGAACATATCTCCACACCCGGCCATGTTTTTCCCTTGAGGGCCAGAAAAGGGGGTGTCCTGGTTAGGGCGGGACAAACCGAAGGTAGTGTGGATATCTGCAAACTGGCGGGTCTTAAATCTGCAGCGGTTATCTGCGAAATAATGCGGGATGACGGGACTATGGCCCGGATGCCGGATTTGGAGGAGTTTGCCAAGGAACACGATATGAAGATCGCAACCATTGAAGACCTGATCCGCTACAGATCCAAATTCGACTCCCTGGTGCACCAGGTGAGCGAAGCGGATTTACCCACTATGCACGGCGAGTTCAGGGCGGTTGCCTACGACAACGAGATTGACGATCATACCCATATAGCCTTGGTCAAGGGAGAATGGGAACCGGAGGAGCCAGTGCTGGTGCGCGTGCACAGCGAATGCTTGACCGGGGACGTGTTCGGGAGCATGAGGTGCGACTGTGGGTCCCAACTGCAAAAGGCCATGCAAGTCATAGAACAGGAAGGCAAGGGAGTGTTCTTGTATATGCGTCAAGAAGGCAGAGGTATTGGCCTGGGCAATAAGATCCGTGCCTATCACCTGCAGGACAAGGGCAGGGATACGGTGGAGGCCAATTTGGAACTGGGATTTAGACCGGATTTAAGGGATTACGGCATAGGTGCCCAGATATTGGTGGATTTGGGAATATCCAAAATGCGTATTATGACCAATAATCCCAAGAAGATAGTTGGACTGGAGGGATACGGTCTGGAAGTGGTGGAGCGAGTGCCGGTGGAAACTCCCGTGTGTGACAGCAATCAGGAATATTTACAGGTCAAACAAAAAAAGATGGGACATCTGCTGGGTTGCGTGAGTGAATCCCAGGAAAAAGGGGTGGAGTGATGCAGGAAGAAATAAATACTATAGAGGGATATTTACAGGCCCAGGGACTGAAATTCGCTTTAGTGGCCACACGCTTCAACGATTTTGTTGTGGATAAAATGGTGAATGGTGCCCTGGATTATCTTGTCAGGCACGGCGCTGCCAAGGAGGACCTGACTTTGATCAAGGTTCCGGGTTCTTTCGAGTTGCCGGTAGTGGTCAAGAAATTGGCCCAAAAGATCGAGTACGACGGGATAATCAGTTTGGGAGCCATAATCCGGGGTTCAACACCGCATTTTGAATATGTGGCCTCCGAGGTATCCAAGGGCTTGGCACAGGTTTCCCTGGATTATTCTGTGCCGGTGGGATTCGGGATATTGACCACTGACACCCTTGAACAGGCCGTGGAGCGGGCCGGAAGCAAGGCCGGGAACAAGGGAGTTGAAGCAGCGGCTGCGGTACTGGAAACTTCCCAAGTCTTAAACAAGCTTTAAAAACGGTTATCATGGAACGGACACAGGCAAAAAACAGGCACAAGGGTCGGGAAAGGGCTTTTCAGATCCTTTACGGTTGGAGTTTTTCCGAAAGCTCTGAACAAGGCCACACCCAAAGGACTTTCGAGAATTTTGCAGGCGAGCAGTTTGAGGACAACCAGGAAGCGAACCAGTATGCCTGGCAGTTGATAAGCGGTGTTGAAAAACAGTTGCAAACACTGGACCGTATTATTGCCGCGTATTCCAAAAACTGGCGTTTGGACCGCATCGCCAAGGTGGAGATTACCATACTGCGACTTTCGCTTTACGAGATGCTCTTTGGAAAGGATGTTCCGGTCAAGGTGGCTATCAATGAAGGAATAGAGCTGTCCAAAAAGTTCGGGGATCGCAAATCCAACAAATTTGTAAATGGTATATTGGATGCAATCGGCAAGAATTGGAAAGAACACGAAAGTTTGAGTGCCCTTACAGGCGAGACAGAAAAGAGTTGATATCAAAGACTGTGTATGTGTAAGTGTATGTGACTGTTAACATGAAAAAGTTTTAGAGTTTTAAGGTGTTAAGGTTTTAAGTAAGAAAAAGAACCAATAGCCCGTTTATTC
>CAJXKR010000169.1 GCA_913055815.1 uncultured Desulfohalobiaceae bacterium
TCACCAACAACCACCAAAGCAGTGAATTTGAAATTCCTTCCGCCTTTTACAACTTTGGCGACCCTGTTTAAATGAACAATTTTTTCGATTAAACCTAATTCATTAGTTTGCATTCTTGACCTCTATTTAGAAGTTTAGTCCTTTTTCTCTTGCCCCATCCGCCAGTGCCTTCACTCGGCCGTGATAGTCGTAACCGTTCCGATCGAATTTGACTTTATCGATATTATGTTGTTTGGCTTTTTCAGCTACCTCTTCTCCCACTTTCTTGGCAGTATCAGTATTCAGTTGCAGCTTTTGTCCCTGCAGAGATAATGTACTGGATGAAGCAAGTGTCTTTTGCTGCTCATCATCTATTACTTGTGCATAAATATATTTATTGGAACGGAATACTACGAGCCGTGGTCTTTCCTGACTACCAAAAATCGGATTCTTGACTCTCTGTTTTCTTTTCTTTCGTGCTTCATTTTTGGATATCTTCATAATTTACCCTTATTTTTTGGCAGATTTTCCTGCTTTTCTCAGCAGTTCTTCGTCAATATATTTAATGCCTTTTCCTTTATAGGGTTCGGGTTTCCGGATTTTTCTTATCTGTGCTGCAACTTCACCCACTTGTTGCTTATCCATACCAGATATAAAAAGCCTGTTACCTTCAACCCTGGCATCAATGCCTTCTGGCAAATTGTATTCCATGGGAAAGGAATAACCCACATTCAACACTACCTTTTTATCTTCCACTGTTACTTTATATCCAACTCCGACCAATTCCAGTCCTTTTTCAAATCCGTCCTTAACCCCGCGTACAGCGTTATTCAAGAGTGTTCTTCTGAGTCCGTATTGCCTTTTGGCTTCAGCCGAATTGTCCACTCTGGTCAAATAAATAGTATTATCCTGCTCTGTATAATTAATCTTTGCATGCTTATAAACTGTTTGAGTACCCTTGGGGCCTTTTACTTCAATTTTCGTATCATGAAAATTTACTTCTACCCCCTCTGGGATTGTTATCGGAAGCTTTCCAATTCTAGACATATCTTGAACCTCTTTTTACCAGATTTGACACAATAATTCGCCACCGATGTGATATTCCCTGGATTTACTTCCATCCATAACACCTTTGGAAGTAGAAAGGATATTTATCCCCAATCCGCTTTGTACATTAGGGATTTCCTTTACACCAACATATTGCCGACAACTAGGTTTACTTATCCGTTTCAAACCCTTGATCGCGGGGGTGCCTTGAACATATTTCAATTCTATGCGAATATCACGTTCCAATTCCTCGTAATTCTTAATATACCCTTCATTTAATAATATATCTGCAATAGCCAATTTAATTTGGGACTTTGGAACGTACAATTCCTTGTGCAAGGCTTTGAGAGAGTTCCTAATCCTCGTCAAGAAATCAGCTATCGGATCAATCACCGCCATATTCTTCTCCTTTTACCAACTGGATTTTCTTACGCCAGGCAGTTCACCTTTATGGGCCATTTGGCGAAAACATATTCTACAAATTCCGAATTTTCTTATAAATCCCCTTGCACGACCGCACAAAGGACATCTATTGTATTCTCTCACCCTAAATTTCTGTTTTTTCTGTGCCTTGGCCATCAATGCTTTTCTGGACAATTCCATCCTCCTTATTTAACAAAAGGCATACCTAATAATTGCAAGAGGTATTTCCCCTCTTTATCGGTTTCTGCAGTGGTTACTACAGTTACATTCAAACCCTTTATCCTGTCTATATCTTCCTGATTGATCTCAGGAAATATTATATTCTCTTTTATACCCAAGGTATAATTCCCCCTGCCATCAAAACCTCGGTCGTGGACACCTCGAAAATCCTTGACCCTGGGGAGTGCAAAATTGACCAATTTATCGAAAAAATCCCACATCCTCTGTCTTCTTAATGTTGTCCTGCAACCAACAGGCATACCCTGTCTTACCTTGAATGCTGCAATCGATTTCTTGGCCCGGGTTACTACCGCTTTTTGGCCAGCTATTATGGATAATTCCTTGGTTGCATCCTGAATCAATTTATTGTCCTGGCTAGCTTCACCCAACCCGACATTCAAGGAAACAAATTTTAGTGTCGGAACCTGCATTATGGTTTTATATCCAAATTCCTGCTGGAGTGAATTAACTACATTTTCTTTATATATTTCTTTCAGGCGACTCATGATCCTATCCTATTAATTGGCTTTGTTTAAATTTGATTTTGATTGGTGTACTATATACAGTTTTTTTAACTCAAAATTTCCTTGCATTTTTTGCAGTATCGATACTTTTTATTATCTTCGGTATATTTATATCCGATCCTAGTGGGGCTAGCACAAGCTTCGCACAACAATGATACATTGGAATAGCTTACAGGAGCCTCTTTGTCTTGAATCTCTCCGGATTGACCCGAATAAGGATTTCCCTTGGTATGTTTCTTTACCATATTGACATTTTCAACCACAATTTGATCGGACTTGGATAAAATCTTTTTTACTGTACCAATCTTGCCTTTATCTTTGCCGGTCATCACCATGACCTTGTCATTTACCCGTAATTTTCTATCTTTCATAACAGGAACCTCTATATTGGTATTTTGATCTAAAGTACTTCTGGTGCCAGGGAAATTATCTTCATAAATTTCTTTTGTCTGAGTTCCCTTGCAATCGGTCCAAAAATCCTGGTACCTATAGGATCATTATTCCTGTTTAGAAGTACTGCAGAATTCTTGTCAAAACTCAAATAACTCCCGTTAGGCCTTTTAATTTCCTTTTTGGTACGTACTACTACCGCTCTGTAAATTTCACCTTTTTTGACCTTGGTATGAGGCATTGCTTCCTTGACAGATACGACAATTATATCGCCAATACTAGCATATCTCCTTCTTGTACCACCGAGCACTTTAATACACTTGATTTGCTTTGCCCCGGAGTTATCGGCGACTCCCATCTTAGTTTCTACCTGAATCATCACTTCCCTCCTACACGGCTTTTTCCAAAACTTTCTTTAATCGCCATCTTTTCCTTTTGCTCAGTCGAGGATTTTCTATAATCTGAACCTTGTCGCCGGTGTTACATACATTGTACGGATCGTGAGCCATGAATTTCTTTCTGGACTTAACGTATTTCTTATAGAGAGGGTGCTGGATTATTCTTTCAGTATTTACCACAATGGTCTTGTCATTTTTATCACTGACAACATACCCACTCAACATTCTTTTTTTTCCTCTCTGATTTTGATTACTCATTTTTTACTCCGTTGTTTTCTCACGCATAATCGTTAAAATACGGGCTACATTCTTCTTAACTCTTTTTATTCTTTGGGTATTTTGCAATTGTCCCGTAGCGTGCTGAAATCGCAGATTGAATAATTCTTTCCTGTAGTCCGCCAACTTTTTTTGCATTTCCTTTTCCGGCAATTCTCTAATCTTATCAGCTTTCATCTGATTACTCCTTGACTACTATCTTAGTCTTCACAGGTAATTTCTGTGCAGCTCTTCTCATTGCTTCTCTGGCTTGAGGAATATTAATACCGGACAATTCGTACATGATTCTTCCCGGTTTCACCGGGGCAACCCATCCGGTATGGGATCCTTTACCCTTTCCTTGCCGGGTTTCAGCTGGTTTGGATGTATAGGGCTTATCCGGAAAAATCCGTATATATAATTTACCGCCCCTTCTTACATGTCTCATAACTGCTATTCTAGCAGCCTCAATCTGACGGTTGGTTAACCTGCCGTGTTCAACAGTTTTTAATGCGATCTCCCCAAAGGTGATTTCAGTTCCGCGACTTGCTTTGCCCTTGTTGAAACCTTTATGCTGTTTTCTGAATTTTACCTTCTTTGGACTAAGCATTTACATTCCCCTCGTCTAGAATTTCTCCCTTGAATATCCAAACTTTGACACCGATTATGCCATAGGTAGTCAGTGCCCGAGCATAACCGTAATCGATGTCGGCTCTCAAAGTATGCAATGGGACTCTTCCATCCTTGAACCATTCGGTCCTGGCTATATCGGCACCACCCAATCTTCCTGCACAGGAAATTTTTATTCCTTCTGCACCAAATTTTCTAGCCAGACTCATGGATCTCTTCATTGCCCTGCGGAAAGCAACCCTTCTTTCCAGTTGCATTGCCACGTTTTCTGCTACCAGTTGGGCTTCTATCTCGGGCCTGCGGATTTCGTTAACCTCTATAACAAATTCCCTGTTGAACCTTTTTTTAAGTTCAGTACGCAATTTTTCAATTTCTATTCCCTTCCTGCCGATAACAATTCCGGGTCTAGCGGTTTGAATTATTACACGTACCTTTTCTGCGGCCCTTTCGATTTCTATTCTGGCAACACCGGCATGATAGAGCGTGCTTTTCAAAAAATCCCTGATCTTGCTGTCTTCATAGACCAGTTGAGGTATTTCTTTTGCACTAAACCATCTGGAATTCCAATTCTTGTTATATCCTAATCGCAATCCGTAGGGATGAACTTTTTGACCCAAGATAGTCCTCCTATTTTTCGTCAACTATTATTTTTATATGACTTGTTCGTTTCAAAATCCTGGTAGCCCTGCCCATTGCTCGTGGGCGGATCCTTTTCCAAGTCGGTCCTTCATCTATCTGAACCCGCTTTACATATAGATTGTCAATGTCCAAATTAGTCTCGTTTTCTGCATTTGAGACAGCTGAATACAGCACTTTGTATAAATGCTTAGCAGGTTTTTTAGGGGAAAATTTGAGTTGATTCAAGGCCACATCAACAGGTTGACTTTTTATATTTTCAGCAACCAATCTCGTTTTCCTCGGTGCTACTCTTACTTCTTTTGCAGATGCTTTTACTTCCATGAGTTACCTCGATCTACTATTTTTTACGACCCTTGGCCTGACTTTTTCTATCTCCGGCATGCATGGTAAAAGTCCTGGTGAGAGAAAACTCACCCAACTTATGACCAACCATATTCTCTGTAATAAAAACCGGAATAAATTTTCTTCCATTGTGCACTGCCAGTGTCAAACCCACCATCTCGGGTATAACAGTTGATCTTCTGGACCAGGTTTTTATTACGCCACGATCGTTTGTTTCCTGGGCAGTATTAACCTTTTTCAATAGATGTTGATCAACAAAAGGGCCTTTTTTTAATGACCTGGGCATATAATTCTCCTCTTATTGCTTACGTCTTCTTATAATTAGACGATTTGAACTCTTCTTCTTATTCTTGGTTCTATAGCCTTTTGTTGGTTTGCCCCACGGTGTGACCGGATGTCTTCCACCGGCTGTTCTACCTTCACCTCCACCAAGAGGGTGATCCACCGGATTCATTGCTACGCCGCGAACCTTGGGCCTTTTGTTCAAATATCTCATCCTGCCAGCTTTTCCGATCTCGATATTTTCATGTTCCAAATTGCCTACTTGGCCAATAGTAGCTCGGCAATTTTGCAGTACCTTTCTTATCTCACCGGAAGGCAGCTTTATCAGTGCGTATTTACCCTCTTTATCAACCAATTGGGAATAAGTGCCTGCGGATCTGCACAATTGTCCACCCTTGCCGGGATGGAGTTCCAGATTGTGTATTATTGTACCCAATGGAATCTTGCGCATGGGCAGTGCATTGCCCTTCTTTATATCTGCCTTTTCGCCTGCCAATATCTTATCGTTCACTTTTATGCCCCTGGGTGCAAGTATGTACCTCTTCTCACCGTCAGCATAGTGCAACAGTGCTATACGCGCGCTCCTGTTGGGATCATATTCTACACTGGCTACTTTAGCCGGAACATCAACTTTGTTCCTTTTGAAATCTATTATGCGGTACTTCCTTTTATGTCCTCCGCCTCTTCTTCTTGCAGTAATCCTTCCATAGACATTGCGACCGCTTTTCCGGGGCAATCCTTTAACCAGGGATTTTTCCGGTTCCTTTTTAGTTATCTCGTCAAATGTATGTACACTTTTAAAACGGTTTCCTGGAGATGTTGGTTTCAGAAGTTTTGTTCCCATAATTATACACCCTCGAAATATTCTATTTTATCACCGGGCGAAAGCTTTATATAGGCTTTTTTATAGCCTGTTTCCTTGCCTATCTCTCTTCCCAGTCTTTTTTTCTTGCGCGTTCTTTTGTTTGCAACATTTACCTTTTCTACATTAACACCGAAAGCCTCTTCCACCGCCTTCTTGATTTCTATCTTATTCGCGTAGGGAGCAACTTTGAAGACCACTTGATTGTTCTCTTCCTTTAAAATCGTGGACTTTTCAGTTATTACCGGTTGTCTTAATATTTTCGTATAATCCATAACGCTTACAACCTGTTTGTTTATTCCTAATTTTTTTTTATTGCCTCAACTACCTGCTCTGATTTTACAGCAATTTCTCATGCAAGTTGCTAACAACTTCAGGAGTCAATATTAACTCTCGATGATTCAATATTTCATAGACATGCAATTCCTCTTCGGATATCACATCTACTTTGGGTACATTCCTTGAGGCGAGATCAAGATTTCTATCTTTTTTTGGCACAACAATCAAGGGGTTTTTTAAATTTAATTCATTTTGTATTTTAGTAAACTCTCTGGTCTTGGGTTGAGTCAGTTCGAACTTGTCCACAATCATGAGTTCACCCTCGGACAACTTGCTGGAAAGTGCCATTCTAAGAGCAAGTCGATTGACTTTCTTATTTACCTTCTTGGTGTAATCCCGAGGATGAGGTCCGTGGATTACTGATCCACCTGCCCAAAGCGGGGATCTATTACTCCCTGCCCTGGCCCTGCCAGTTCCTTTCTGTCTCCAAGGTTTACTCCCGCCCCCGCGGATCGTTGACCTGGTCTTTACGCTTTTTGTGCCTACCCGTTTTGCTGCCAAATGAGCTTTTACAACTTGATTCAAAATTTCGGATCGTACTTTTTCTTCAAAAACTTGCTCGGGCAAAGTTAACTCACCCACCACATTATTTCCCTGATCTACTATGTTTATTACCGACATGTTCTGCCCCTTAATCCTGCTTTCGTATATAGACTATGGAATTATTGGCACCCGGGACCTGACCTTTTATCAAAAGTAAATTATCCGAGCGGCGTACATCAATAATTTCAGAGTTTTTATAAGTAGTTTTCTTATTACCCATTCTACCAGGCATCTTCTTGCCCTTGAACACCCT
>CAJXKR010000170.1 GCA_913055815.1 uncultured Desulfohalobiaceae bacterium
GTCCCTAAACCCGGACAAGAGAACTTAATCAATGAAACAATAGAATCTTCCGTGACAACTTTGAAAAAATATATTTTGGGCGCGGAAATCGATTCAGAACTGTTCCGTCTTATTTGTGCAGATCACAGCAGAGAAAGAATACAAGAATTAACCCTTAACACTTATTTTTCAAAGAAAGCGCGTGAAGCCTTGTTTCAAGAAATTCAGAAAAACAAGGAGGCTACAGAATACAGCTATAATTTGCTTCAGGTTGCAGAACATGCGCAACCTTATGGAGAAAAAGAAAAATACCAACAAGTACGTGGTCAAGGTTTTCGCAAGGCAATCATGAATTTATATAACTATCGATGTGTAATCTGCGGAATTCGAATGCTTACACCTGAAGGCCATACCGTAGTAGAAGCAGCTCATATTCATCCTTGGTCTGAAAGCAATGACGACCGTCCGGCAAATGGCCTTGCCCTCTGTAAATTGTGTCACTGGAACTTTGATGAAGGTTTTATTAGTGTGGGAGAAGAATATGAAGTACTTGTCTCTTCTCTGGCCCGGTCTGAACAAAACAATCCTGGTCACATTATGACTTTTGAGCAAAGATCCATTTTTAAGCCGGAGGATGTGAAACATACTCCAGATCAGAATTGTTTGCAACTACATAGGGAAAGAATTTTCAGGACCACATGATTACAAGTAGTAATGCGAGTTCTTTACCTGTAGCCAAACAGAGTTTGTCTATTTTATGTTCCGGGATAACGTTAAATCTCAACCACCCAGCAGGACGTTTCTGATGTTGGCTCCCAGTTCCTCCACTTGCCGGAGTGCTTCTTGCTGGTTTTCAAAACTGCTCAGGCCGACTGAGTCCAGGCTGGCCTCGGGTCCGAAGATCATCTTCAAGCCGGAAGTTGCACATTCGTCCCCATAGCCGCAGGTCAGGCAGGGGACATTTCCCAGGATCTTCACTCCTCCCTGGAAATTCATCCCTTCTTCCATCATATAGGCTTGTACAGCTTCTATCCCGTTTTGGCAGGCATTTGGCAATCCGGGACAATCTTCCGGAATAGCGCAAGTCACTATCGCTCCGCCGGGTTTTCCCTGCATAAGGCCGTATTTGTGTCGCAAGGGATACAGCCTCTCCATGAAAGCCTTGCATCTTGCATCTATACTGGAATAAGGGGTAAAGCCTGCGATTATAAGTCCATCCGCATGGCGGGCTTTTTCCGCCAATTTATTGCCGTCGTCACCAATAACGCACTCGTTGGTGTCCAAGCACTCCAAGCAGGCCAAGCAGGGTTCAATGTCGCATTCAGTCAACTTGACAAACTCTGTCTCCATGCCCGTGGCTTGCAATGCCATGTGCAGCGCCCTATCGGTATTGCTGTTCTTGATCGGAGAACCGGAAACACCCAAAATCTTCATAAATCCTCCCTTGATCGACTTTATCAAAAAAAATTTAACCTAGTATATACAACCTTGTTGTTTACTGCGGCATGGGCTTCAAAAAGAATCGAACCGTGGTGCTGAGTTCATGGTCATCTGAAGCCTTGTATATCTTCTGGACTTGTTTCAGGACTTGTCCGGCAAAGGTATCGTTCCAGAACCAGTGCCCGAAGGTTCTGCTGTTCGGGATGTCTGCCCCGGGCCTGGATATTACAGCCTCGAAATAGAACACCTTCAGGTCATGGGCTGCCAGACGCAAGGCAGTGCCATGAGTTAAATGTTCCGGGGCAGAGTTGGAAGCTTGATTGAAAAGAAAATCCGCTATCAGGTTTGCGACTGTTTCCGGGTCAAAATTAACCATTGCAGTCCTGCCCCTATGCTCCAGGCCCAAGTCGTACCAGGGCCTTAGATCAGCCACTTCCCTGTGCAGTGCTTGAACCAGCTCCTCGTAGTCGCTCTTGGGTCCGGTTTGAGCACTGAAGCTAACCGGACAGGCCCAGGATGCGGATTGCTCGTCTTGTGCCTGTGTATCTCCCGGAGCGTCCTCTGGAAAGGACTCCAGCACCGGCCCTTGGTTAGACTCCAACAAGTTCAAGGTCTCCAGTAGAACTTTTCTCTGGAACTGTGAATTACATGGCTCTCCCAACGGACGCCCCATTTCAAAAGGGACCCACAGTGCGCGGGGAGGCTTGATTATATCCGTATGCTTGTATATCAGGCTGATTTGAGTGGTGGGGACGTTCTCTTCTTCCAGGTTATGCGCCAACGCGCCCACGGCGCGGGTACAAAATGGTCAGACCGGAACCAGGAGAGCTGCATCCACCTTGTCCCCTTGCAGCAAACTGGCCAAATTCCTGGCTGGGGAGGCCATTTGCTCCGGATCAGTTGCACCCATGAAGGAATAATGGTAAGCAGCCACACTCCGGATGATTCCTTCCTTGACCAGCTCGTGCAAACGGTCCAGGGGAAAGACCACGTTCCAGTCCTGCACAAAACCCGTGCGGTCAAAATTGGTGGATATATGAGTCATTACCAGATCGCTTGCTGTTGTACTCCCCGGAATAATCCGGTAATCCCCTTCCATACCGGTAAAGGGTCTGTCCTTGCGACGGTGAAGGCCTGCAGTGGAAATAATCGCTACCCTGCGCTTGCTCAAATCCGGGCCCTGTGCCCAAGGAGTTTGGGAAAAGCTCGGGCAGGGGAGTTCAGACAGGTGGGAATACATGGGTTCGGATAATTGTTCCAGTCTGGCCATAATCATCTCCTGGATTTTTGGGCCAACATTCCTGCTAAGCCCCTACTGAATATACTGCTATAAAATTGCCTGTATTGGCAAGGGGAGTTTTTGCTTGCCGGAGAAGACTTCGCTGAAAGGCAGTTTTCCCTCGTGGGCTGGAAAGAACATCCGCGGCACTAATTAGCCAGTTCAATGGCTTCCTCTATTTCGGATTTCAGATTCTGGTAATCCCGGATCTTTTGTTCCACGGCCTGTTTTTCCCTTTGCAGATGCCCCACCACTTGTGAAGAGGCCTCCTCTCCTGTTTCACCCTGATTCCTGGCTTGATAGATCCTTTCGATATCCTTTAGTGCAAATTCAACGTCCTTCAGCTTCTGAAATTGTAAAAAACTTTATAATTAATTTTTTAATCAATATTTCTTGACTCAATTACAAAATAAATATAATAAAAATGGAATGCATTCCCAAAAAATAATATCTAGAGATTTAATTACCCGGATTCACGATCGTCTTTTTCTGGGAAAAGCACTTATTCTGCTTGGCCCAAGACAATCGGGAAAAACAACAATGATCAAGGAAGTTTTAAGGATTGCCGATGTAAAATACTTGACATTAAACGCCGACGAACCGGATGTTCGCGATCTTTTACAGGAGGCAACTTCTACCAGATTGCGAACTTTTATCGGAAACAACAAAATAGTATTTATTGACGAGGCTCAACGAATTGCCAATATCGGGCTTACTTTAAAGCTGTTGATTGATGAGATACCTGATATACAGGTTATAGCCACCGGATCGTCATCCCTTGAACTTAATTCCAGTATTGCAGAACCATTAACAGGAAGAAAATTTCAGTTCAACTTACTGCCTCTTTCATTTAGTGAACTTGCATCTTATCACGGTTTACTCAAAGAACGAAGGTTTTTGGAACATCGAATGGTTTATGGTAGTTATCCAGATATTGTAACCTCTACAGGCCAGGAAGAGGAACTATTGAGACTTCTGGCAGACAGCTATCTGTTCAAGGATTTGCTGAATCTAGAGGGTATCAAAAAGCCTGCATTACTGGAAAAAATTGTTAAGGCACTGGCTTTGCAACTAGGCAGTGAAGTGTCTTTTCAGGAAATAGGAAGGCTTGTCGGGGCGGACAGCCATACAGTGGAACGATATATAGATCTACTTGAGAAGGCATTTGTTCTATTCAGATTGCCTTCATACAATCGTAATGTTCGCAATGAAATCAAGAAAGGCAGAAAGATCTATTTTTTTGACAATGGAATCCGTAATGCAATGATAGGTAATTTCCTACCTGTGAACAAGAGGACTGATACAGGAGCTTTGTGGGAAAATTATCTGGTTTCCGAAAGATTCAAGATATTGGCTAACAAAGGTATTAACGCTGCTAGCTATTTCTGGCGTACTTCACAACAACAAGAAATCGATTATATAGAAGAGCAGAATCAAATGTTTTTGGCATGCGAATTCAAATGGAATCCCACCAAGAAAAAAAGTTTTCCCGCAACTTTCCAACGCGCTTATCCAGAAGCTGATTTACGTTTGATTACACCTGAAGATTACGATCAGTTTTTGACAGAGTTTGAATAAGGATCCTCCTAGTAGCTCCCTGGGCAAAAATGGGGTAGTGCAAAATATTTGGTTTTAAATTATAAATAAAATAATTGATTTAGATTATAATTATGCATAATTTTCAAAAATAATTCCAGGCTTTAAAGATTTAAAAATTTCTAATAATTCCAGTATATTTATCACTAAACCAAATAAATCCCATCTGTTATTATTATTGCCTCTTTTTGCTATAACTGTTACCTTGTCTCGAGTTTTACATCCTCCATTTTCACTTCCTTTGAGGGCATTAATCTATCTGTGTTCCGAACTTTTTAATAAGTAGAAAATACCTGTCAGGTTAGTGTATATCTCATTGTTTAACCCAAGCAAGGAGCATGCAATATGACTAATGATAATCAGGAAAGGCTTTATCAAGAAGCAGCTGAAATCTTGAGAAACTCCAAACACGCTATCGCTTTTACCGGGGCAGGAATATCCGTACCCAGCGGAATTCCGGATTTTAGAAGTCCGGGGGGGCTCTGGTCCAAGTACAATCCTATCGAAGTGGCCTCTGCTCAGGCCCTGGAGATGAATCCCAAAGGAGTTTGGGAATTTATGGTGGATGCCTCGGATTTAATGGAAAAATCCCAGCCCAACCCTGCCCATTATGGATTGGCCCAATTGGAGCACAAAAATTTGCTGCAAGGAATAATCACCCAGAATATCGACAATCTGCACCAAAGGGCAAAATCAAGAAATGTTGTTGAATTCCACGGGAACTTTCAAAGATTTTATTGTCAAAAATGCCGCACCGAGTATTCCCTGGAAAAAGTGCACGAATCTATACAAAACAATAATATCCCCGTGTATTGTAGCAATTGCAACGGGCTTGTCCGACCGGATGTAGTGTTTTTCGGGGAAGCCATTCCCTGGTCAGCCCAGACTGAAAGCTCCCGTTTGGTAAAAAATGCTGATGCGGCTATTATTGCAGGTACATCCGGAGAGGTTGCCCCAGCCAATACCATGCCCAAGCAAGTGAAAATGAACAAAGGCAAGATCATAGAGATAAACCTGGGACCCACTTATTTCTCGGACATAACCGATGTGCGCTTTGATGAATCAGTGGATGAAGTGCTCCCAAAACTGGCGGAACTTTGTTTGCGCTAATCCGGATTGCAAGCGAAAACACTTTTGCCAAGCAAATCTGTTGCCAATAAGGTGGGTTCTTGATTACAGCAGGCGACGAAGCAGATTGACGAGTTTACGTCCAATAATTAACCACTACAAACCAGCAAACGGGGTAAAGACTGATGAACTTGAGCAGCGAAATAGAGGATCAAAACCACCGGATGAAAACCGACGAATATATAAAAAACACCATCAAGCCCCATTTTGAAGGTAAAAATAATATAAGTTTCGAATACATAACCAACTCCATATATTTTGAAATGGATCCGGATAAAAATTTAATTATACATCTGCCCCACAAGTTGTTTGCAGAATGGTTTGATTTACATATACGTCAAGAATTGGAAGATTGTATCTACAAGATACTTACTCAAATAAATACAATTAATTACCGGGTTAAAAAAAACAAAAACAAATTCCTGCAAAATTTTAAATACGATAGTCAGTATAAATTCGAAAATTTCCTGTATAACAACAATAATTACCTCTCCTGCATGTCGATTTTCGAATTTGCCCAAAGTGATTATACTTCCCTTAATTCTGCACTCATAACCGGTAAAAAGGGATGCGGAAAAACTCATTTATTAAAGGCTATCGCCAATTACAAGCTGGAAAACCAACCTGAAAACAAGATCCTGTATCTAACCCTGGATAATCTGCACACCTTGTACAATCACAAGTACAAAAAAAACAAGGACTTAATATCCTGGATGCATTTATTTGATACCATCCTTTTGGACGATCTGCAGCAAATTGATACCTATCCAGACCTTCAAAAAGACTTGATAAGCATATTTGACTATTTTTACGAACAGGAAAGGCCAATAGTCTTTGCTTGCAGAGGAAATCCCCATGAAATGGAATTATTGGGAAATCAACTAAGATCGCGTTTGGAAAGCGGGCTTATAGCCACCCTTAAAGAACCGGATTTGGATATAAAAATAAAATACTTGCAGGAACAAAATCTACAGAAAAAACTTGACCTGAATCAGAATCACATCCTCTATCTAGCCGGTAATTTGGAAAATTTCAAAAACCTTTACGCCGCCGTGGTAAAATTGCTGGCTCACAAGGATCTCAAGTCCAATCCGGTGGACGAAAATGTATTAAAGGAAATCATCTCGGAACAATCCAATAGGAATCAAAACAATTTCCAGGAATTGATCACAATTGTCTCTGAATACTTTGGATATTCCCATGAAGAGATAAAATCCAAGAACAGACAACAAAAAATTGTTTTGGCAAGACAGGTAGGAATGTTTTTATGCAGAGAACTACTGGGATATTCATACCTGAAAATAGGCCAATTGTTCGGGGATAGAGATCACAGCACGGTAATTCATTCCATAAAAAAAATACAACAATTACAAGAAGTTGATACAGATGTAAAATTCATGTTGAAAGATTTGAAGATAACTTGTCGAAAGTCTATAACATAATGTCTTTTTCAGGGGCTTTAGTATATTTTGTTTATTAAATTTTCAAAACTTGTTCACTTAAAAAAATTATAAAATCAAATTCTTAAATACATTATGAACAAACGAACCGAACTTATTGTAAGGAGTTAAATATGAAATTAAAAATTAATAAAGAAGATGTTACTGAAGGAATACAAAAAGCTGCCGGTAT
>CAJXKR010000171.1 GCA_913055815.1 uncultured Desulfohalobiaceae bacterium
AAATCCGCTTCTTCCGCAATGGCTACATGTTCAATATATGCCATGTTTTCTTCCAGGAACTTGCGGTAGCTCACATCTGTCAATAGCCAAGCACTGCCACTTCTGCTGGTGTTCCCTGCAAAGGTTACCTTGTCTTTGGACCCGGGGGGAAGGACCCCGATTGCTTCCAGATTTGCAGCGTTCAATGTGTATCCGAATCCACCGGCTATGATTATTGCATCCAGCTCCGAAACGCTGCTCTCCGTCTTTTCCAGGAGCATTTCTATTGCCGCCCGGATTGCCGCCTTGGCCAGTTGTACCTGGCGTACGTCCTCCTGGGTGAAATACACACCTTCTCCCAGCCTTACAGCCGCTTGTCCGTTTAATTCCTCCAAGCGGTGGGATATCATGGAGGAGAGTTTATCCTTTTCAGATGCATGTTTCATTCGTCCGGTGTCATCTAAGACATTCAGGCGCAGCAGAGAGGATACGAGATCGATGATTCCGCTTCCGCAGATGCCGATGGGATGGGCTTCTCCCACTGTAGTCAACTTCAGGCTGTATCCATCGGTGATAGCGGATTCAATCGCCCCAACTGCAGCCCTCATGCCGTGACTCAGCCCCATTCCCTCGAATGCCGGGCCTGCAGCAGTAGAGGTCATTTTCCTGTTACCCTTTATATTAACACCCAGCTCTCCGTTGGTTCCGATATCGATAAACAGGACAGAATAGTTGTCGTCGAAATAGTAGCCGCTCATAAGCAGGCCGGCGCTTATATCCGTGCCTATGAATGCGTGCATGATAGGAGGTATATATACCCTGCCCCGGGGATTTATATCCAGTCCGATCCTGGATATGGGATAACTTCTGCTACCTTCCAGATCTACCCTGAAGGGGACCTTGCCCAATGGTTCCGGATTTATTCCGGCCAGGAGCTGAAGCATGGTGGTATTTCCCCCGGTTACTACATCCAGTATTTCTTCCGGGCTTGTTTGGGAGCTTTTGCATATCCTGTCCAGCAGGTTGTTCAATCCGTCCCTTACCGTGTCCCGGAGTTGTATCAGGCCATCTTCAGTGGAACCGTGGTTTATCCTGGTCATAACATCGTGACCGTATCTGATCTGTGGATTCAGGCTTGAAGCGGAAGCTAGTTCCTCTCCTGTCAGCAGAGAGATCACCACCACAACCAGGGTTGTAGTGCCTATATCTATGGCCAATCCCTTGGGAGTGTAATCGCTTTGCCAGTTGGGTAGTTCCTCCGGCTTGTCCACATCGTCGTACTTGATCCAGAATTTTTCCTTGGCTTCAAATACCCTGACCGCACTTACTATTCTGGACCAGGAGATCTTTTCTCCTTCCAGAATCCTTTGCGAATCCCGCATTTTCTGGGCGTCCCTGGTAAAGTCCTGTGGAAGGGTGATAGTCAAATCTTTTTGCGGGGCAGCTATACAAGCTAGCCTTAGGCCTTTCTTTGCCTGTTCCGGAGTTATGTTTTCATGGGGAGTTTCTTCTATTTCCCCTGGGTCTTGGACCCAAACACCGCAGCGACCGCAGATCCCGTGTCCATTGCAGGGACTTTCTATATAGATGCCGTTTCTAAATAAGATATCCCTTATGGTCTCTCCCTGGGAGAACTCCAATTTTTCTTGTATGGGCTGCACATTGAGTATGGGCATTTTGGATCACCTCTTTTCTGTAAACTAGAGACTAGTGCCTTGTCACACTTTAAATGTCGGTAACAATAAGCACTTTAATCGCGAATCTGTCATCCCGGATCCCGTATCGAAGTACGGGGCAGGCTTGATCCGGGATCCAGCCTTTTCTCTGTCTTTCTTGATTCCGGCTGAAGCCTGTGCTGGACTACGATCCAGTACCTGTGCTGGACTACGATCCAGTACCGGAATGACTTTGTTGTGAAAGCGACAAAATATGTATGACAAACCACTAGTTAGCAATACAAAACCTTTAATATATATCCCCCTGACTTGGTGTTAGTAAGTGCACCTGGTAAGGGAGATGGTCTCCTGCAGATCGTGTGCCAGTTTGCTAAGGTCGTTGCGTAGTTTTTCCCCTTCCACTTCCTTGGGGACTTCCACTATCATCCGCATGTTAAAGTAGGGGTCCTTGTAGTATTTGGACCTGTCCACGTTGGTGGAGAGTTCCAGTATATTTACATTGAGCGAAGCCAATAGCTTGGAGGTGCGGAATACTATGCCTTCCCTGTCGATTCCACCTACGCTTATCTCGTATTTGGTTTTGATAATATCTTCCGGAGAGGTGGCAAGTTCCTCTGATTCCAAAGGGAATAGGTATATGTTCAGGTCCTTGTTTTGCTGGAGCTTATCGCACTTGTCTGTTAGGTCCGTTAAAATGGGTTCGTTATTAATCTTAAGATGGATCATTAAGGCAAAATGGTTACCAAGCAGGGTCATGTTGGAATTTTCAATGTTGCATCCGGCATTGTAGATTGCTTCTGTTATCTCCGCTACCACTCCGGGTCTGTTACCTCCTACTGCGGAAAGCATCCGTTCCATGTATCCATTGTTCATAATTCCTCCGTTTAATTTTTTGTATCCGTCCATACTGGTTCACCGTTCACGGTTGGATAATCTGTGGATGCAGGAGCAATTATCCATGTAAGCGCTGTTTTGATGAAATTTTCGCAAGTTCATCCCTTAAGGGAATAATGACTCCCGGCACTGATTGGTTCAGCTTTCAAACCCGGAACTGTGAACCGTGAACCCTATGAAGGGTAAGATTTTTATCCCAATTCCTCCGAAAGCTTGGGATTTCCTACTGCCCTTGCCTGTACCCTTTTCAGGCCGGCCTCGTTCTTCTTGTCCACAAAGATTTGCGGCTGTACAGTACCTGCCCTGTTTGCGCCTTCCCTGGCGGACTGAACTGCCATCTTTTCCGCATACACCATGGCATCCTCGGATTCCATAAACGAGGTGGTATTGTCCTCCACCCGGACCATATAGGATCTTGAGTCTTTGCTCTCCTGTACGTATACTATTGCCTCCCTGTCTATAATCACCGACCCGGCCACCGCACCGACTGCGTTGGCGACATGGGGATGGTCCGGGAGTATGAATCTGGAACGCATCACTTCCGCCGCCTTTTTCACAAAAATGTGTGCCGGTGCACCTATTCCGATCAATGGAAATCGGCTGGAGATATTGACTGACAAGTATGGGTCGTCGCCATCCATCGCTTCCTGCAATAACCAGCGTGACCATTTGCTGTCTATTGTTTCCGGCAGTCCGTGTTTGTTGGATTGCCGAGCGAGGAAGATTATCGCTTCCTCGATTATGTGCGAGGTCATCTTGTCCAGTACCTCTTCTGTTATTTCCGCCAGGTCCTTTGATACTATCCTGCCCGCGTACTCGATAGCAGTTTGTGCCGATTCCTTGCTCCACAGGTTCATTTGTCCGGTTGTATGCAATATGTCCGAGGGGGTCAGGGTGGCAACTTCAAGAATCCCTTTTCTAAACAGGGTCTCAGCATGTAGATGTGCCTGGTGGTTTGCACCGGTTTCCTTCAGGATATCGTGAACACTGCAGGGCTGTCTTTGCAGAAGTTGGATCAATTGTTTCAGGCGGTGGGATTCTTGTTCCCAATCTTCCGGATCCACAGGTTTGGACAGACACCAGTATTCCAGGTCGGAAAAATCCGGACTGCTGCTTGCGTTTTTGAAAAGATTGACTATTTCCTTTTCCACTTCCGGATACAGGTGGGCAAGCCTGGACAATGGTATGACCCTGTCCGGACCTATCTGCAATTCCTTGTTTTTTACATAGGTTATCCTGCTGTCGCAGCCTACACATGCAGTCCTGATATGTGCCGCCTTTACCGCGGTTTCTATCTCTCCCACCCTGGCACCCTCATCCGTTACATTCACCTGCCCATCCTGAATCAGTGCCATATCTGTGGTGGTTCCGCCAATATCCACTACCAATGCACTATTTTCTCCAGAGAGGAACCTTCCGCCTATAGAGCTGGCAGCGGGACCTGATAAAACAGTCTCTACAGGTTTGTGGGCGGCTTCGGTATAGGGCATAAGTGAACCGTCTCCCTTTACAATCATTAATGGAGCATTTATGCCCAAGTTTTTCAAGGATTTTTTTACTGCTTCCATGAATTCGTACATAACAGCTACCAGGGATGCGTTCAAGGAAGCCGTGGATGCACGTTTGATAGAATCCAGCTTGGTGGAGAGCTGATGCCCCAAAACCACCGGAATATTCTTGTCTATTTCCTGGATTGCCCGCAAGGTCCTTTCTTCGTGTTCCGGGTTCAATGGGCTGAAATAACTGGATATGGCCAGGGCTTCGAATTTTTCCTTGTTCTCCTGCACCCATTTTTGTATTTCTTCTATTTGCAGTTCCGACTGTTGAACCCCCTGGGAATCGTGTCCCCCCCTGAAGAAGGCAAAGTTTTTTGTGGAGAATTTTGCATCCAGGCCGTAGTTCTTTATGAGTTCCTCGTCGTATCCGATCAAGATTAAGCCTACTTCCCTTGCTTTGCCTTCCGCTATGGAATTGGTGGCAAGTGTGCTGGAGATGCCTACTAGTTTGATCCTGGAGGGATCTTGAATATTTAATTCTTCAACTACCTTTATAACACATTGGCTCAAATTGTCGTAAGTAGTCAAGGTCTTGGCAGAGCTAAGTACTCTTCTACTCCCATAATCCAATAGGACCCCGTCTGTATATGTTCCGCCTGTATCGATACCCAGCACGAAATCGCTAACCCCGTTATCTAGCTCCGTGTTATATGCTTCACTTTTACTTTTCTTCATGAAATTGCTCCTATGTTTCTACAATATTATTCGTTCAGGATTAAAGCCCGGATAATAACTACCTGATCTTATATAGCCCGAATACACTGGCTTGGCTTAAGTACAAACCTGGTGCTTTATAATGGCTTATTAGAAGGCTTGGTGGAGATATTGGGAAAGTGTTTGAGGTTGTTTTCGATCTGTCAGGTCACGGGGAATTGTTTTTTCTCTTTTTTTCAGCGGAATCCAGTATGCTGTTTATTTGTTCCCGCACAACGTTGGAAATCTTGTCCCGGGGTCCCGGGTGATTATCTATTATGGATCTTGTTTGTTCAGACACACGTTCATTCAAGGGTTTTGATCTTGCGGATTCCTGCTCTTCCGGTTTTCCTTTCATCAATCTCGATTGCCAGAAGGTCCGGGACATTTTTTTGGTATGTTCATGGTCCTTGTAATCCCCTCCGGGTCCTATTTCGTTTATCACTTCTTCTGCCAAGGTTTCTTCAGTAATAGATATGCCTTGTGTAATGTACCTGCTCATGGAGATTATTTCGTTGGCCATGACCAGTAGGGGAAGGGATCCAGTCATCCCGGAGTTTAAAAAACCCACATCATGTACCAAGTTTGCTCCGCTCAGCATTGCAGAGTTAATGGACATGTTAGCTTCTAAAGCGGCTTGGGAATCCAAGGCTTTGGAATCGCTGCACCCGGCAGCTGAAAAAACCGGTAGTCCCAAATATTCTGCTATTTCGGATAGACCTGCTCCCAGTATATTTAATTCCGGTGCCCCGTAGGAAAAGGTCATTCTGCGCATATCCAGGATGGATTGAGTGCCCCCTATTATAATGCAACTGCCTGGTTTGACCAGTTGGCTAAGAACTACTCCGGTCAAGGATTCAGCCAAAGTGATTACCAAGTGGCTGGCGTGTGTGGCAGGGACAGTTGCTCCTCCGGTGTTGGCGGGAGCAAAAATTTGTGGTATTTGATTTTCCGCACAGTATATGAGCTTGTCCAATGCATTGAAATCGCAGGTGAGGGGGGAAATGGGTTCGTTGTAAAAGATGTAGTTGGGCCTGTGCTTGAATTTATCTTCACCTCCGGCAATGGCGGCTGCTATATTGTGTATGTCTCTGCAGTGTTCTTTGGTGAAACACCACGCTGTTACCGGTTTTGTGGTGTTTTGCATCATGTCCGCGAATTCGTATATCTCTTCCAAGCCATCTGTTACGTCGTTAATGGACCCCAAGGACATAGTGAATCCGATCTCAGGGAGTGCATCGCAAACCCTGGCTACTACGGAAGCATCTTCCCTTTTGTATTTCCTTTTCTCACCGGTTTTGGGATCTATGAAATTAGGGCAAGTGGGGCCTGGCCCGAAATAGGTCCTGCCGTTTTCTATCCTCAGTCTGTTGCTCCCGTCCCAGCTGTGTATGGTTGTTATGGGAGGTACACGTGACAACGCCCATTTAACTAACTGCGATGGTATGTATATGCGCTCCCCCTTTCTGGGACAGCCGTTTTCAGACAAGAGATATCTGGCGTGAGGATGGTGTACGTTTATCCCTGTATATTGCAATACTTCCAGGGTTTCGCTGTAGATCCGGATTTTTTGTCCTTCCGATAGAAAGGAAAATTGAATTATCTGTTCTTCAGATAGATTGGTTCTAATGCTCATATAAATTTGCAGTAGATAATGCGCAAAGTCGATGACTTTCGCTTTGTTGATTTGCTTTTTTCAAGGACTGAAGCGATCTTACACTCCCACGATGCCCTGTCCGGTCACACAGCAAAACATGAATAATCTATAGAATATTGTATAAGTAGATTGCAATTCTTATGTAATCAGATAATTGCGTTGTTACATCTTTTATATTAACTCCCATGCCCTGACGGGCACAACGAACAATGGGCAATCTCGACTACGAAGTAGCGAGAAAATTTTATTTTTTAACAGTCACAGTCACTGATAACAGATAAAAGAATATACATTTAACCCGGAGTTCAAGGTTCTTGTCTTTCTTAAACCAATTCTCCAATTCTCTAATTTTCTAATTCTCTAATTTTCTTTCATGTTAAATGACAATAATAATTAAGTCCGGATCATCGATGCTTTGCACCATCGATGATCCTGGTAATTATTATTGTTAGATCTTTATGGGCCTTCTCTGTGTACCCTTTCTTCTGCACCCTCGATTACATTGTTGATATCCTTTTTCACATCCTCGGGCACCTTGGAGATGGGCCCTTCGTAGTTCTGGATAATATCCTGGGTCTTGTTTATAATCCGTTCC
>CAJXKR010000172.1 GCA_913055815.1 uncultured Desulfohalobiaceae bacterium
TTGGGGATTTGCCATCTCCGCCAAGTTATATAGCTTACTTTCGGCAGGTCTTCTGACTCGCGGATCCACCTATTCTCCGCGCCTTCCCCTGCAATTTCGCCTTTGTTTAACTTACTGCAGAGTGGCCTAGTGCGGATTTCGTCCCCGCTTACAGCGGCGGGACCGTGCCGGAATCTCACCGACTTCCCTTTTGCCTGAAGAAATCAGGAACCGAAAGTAATAAAAATCAATTATAATTTCTAACATATTTTGTCAATAAAAAGATAATCAGATGGTATGGCAAAATTAAACGAATTCAAGCAAAATGCAAAGACAGGAAAATGATTTTAGTAGTTCTCGAGCCTCTTTGATGATCTCAAAGCTTTCTTGTTTATCCAAATATTGTGGAAAGAAAGGCTAGCAAGCTTTGGGGTCCCCCTGTGTCAAACAACCTCAAACAAATTTCAACAGATAGATTAATATTCGTTTAAAATTTCTGAAATATCCTTGACAATTAGTTCGGATTCAAAGCCTTCTACTTTGACTGCATCTTCTAGCATGGTCAAACAGTTTGGGCAGGCCACTGCAAGGATATCTGCGCCTGTTTCCCTTGCCTGTCGAACGCGTATGCGAGCGGGACTGTCCGGACTGCCCCCCAGAAGATCCATGAAGTAATTAGCTGAGCCTCCGCCGCAACATAATGCACTTTCCCGGTTCCGTCCCATCTCAATAAGTTGCGTACCTCCTAAAGCCTGTAGGACTTTTCTAGGTGCTCTGTACTCATTGTTCCAGCGCCCCAGAAAACATGGATCGTGAAAGGTGATTTTTACGGAGTCCAATTTTGGGGCCTGGAATCTTTCCGCTTTAAGCAGTTCGGCGAGCAGTTGCGTATAGTGATAGACCTCAAAATTGCCCCCAAAACGCGGATAAATATTTTTTAAGGCGTTATAGGCGTGCGGGGATAGAGTGATGATTTTTTTCACTCCGGTTTCATTAAATTTGGAAATGTTTTTTTCCGCAAGCACTTCCACCAAGCCGTCTTCGCCTAACAATTCAGCTTCATTACCGTCATCGGTTTCCTCGCTACCCAGAACACCAAAAGATACTCCGGCATTTTGCAAAATTTCAGCCAGCGCACGGGTAGCTTTTTGGGCCCTGCTGTCATAAGCCCCCTCGCTACCCACAAAATACAAATAATCCTGTCCCTGGTAAGATTCTACAGAAAGATCTCCCATCCACTGCTTCCTTTTATTGGCTCCCAAACCCCACGGGTTTCCGTGAAGTTGCACCTTTTCCAGATATTGTTTTACGGGCGGAGCTACAAGACCCTGTTCCACCATCAAATTCCTGGCTGCCACCACCATATTTACAATATCACCGGCAAAGGAGAGGGGACATTTTTCTTCGCAATTCTTGCAAGCAACACAGGAATAGACAATGTTGGCCAAGTGTTCGGACCACGGAATTTCACCTCTTATCCAGGCCCTAATCAGCCAGAGTCTCCCGCCATTGGAATAGCTTTCCAGCCTATATCTGGCATAAGAGGGGCAATTGTCCACATCCTCCCAATCCTGGGGAAATTTACAATAGCCGCATCTAAAACAGCGATGAATAACATCCATATATTTGTATTCTTCTGTTAATTCCATTAGGACACCTCCCAGTTTCCGGGGTTCATAATGCCGTTGGGATCGAGCATGTGCTTGACCTTTTGCATTAATTGCAGAGTGGCACAATCCATTTGATCCATTAGAATCTTTTGTCCGAACACCGCGGGTTTCCACAGTGTTCCGCCCATCTTTAACACCTCCTTGTCGGTCTCGTGCAGTGCCTCCCGGGCATGGCGCACTGTTTCCTCATCCGCCCGGTTAAAGGCAAATGTCCAGGAAAACATCATACTGTGTCCAGTTCCCAGCACACGGCCCAGGGTGGTATAAGGAATATGGTGGCGACCGGAAACTTCAACACCGTGGCGATAGCACTTTGGATAGGAAGAAATCGGCACTATAGCGCCTACATATTCGAAGCCTCCACCTTTCCGCCAATCTGAGGTTTTGCTAACCACGGGCCTTTGAATATCCTGGCCGCTAGCCCCGATACCAGCCCGTCCTTCCTGAATGTACGAAGACAAGTGAGTGTCGAATATAAGCTGGCGTTTAAATTCCAACTCCAAATTGGTATCCCCCGCTAGGTTGATCAGAATATAGTGGAGTCGGTTAAAGGGAGGTGGTATTTCTTGGCTGACTACAATAATGTCTTCAGCCATGCCTATGTGAGTCAGCTTAAAAAGCACTTCTGGAACCAAATCCGCATCATCCAGTACAAGTGCGTCCTGCTCCTGGATTTTTTTGCAGGGAAACAGCCGCAGCGAAACCTTGGTTATAATGCCAGTGCTACCGCTCCATCCCATGAACATATTCAAGTCCGGCAGGGGATGCATAGTGTACCAATCGTTTCCCAGGGCACAAGATCCAAAACGGCAAATCTCCCCTGAAGGCAATACTACTTCCAGGCCATTGATCATGTCGGAATTGAATCCATAGGGATGCCCCAAATCGCCTTGACCGTGGATTGCAAGGTTCCCGCCGATGGTAGCCGCTGGTGGAGCACCGGGCTCTGAATGCTTAAGATGCGGGGTATTTTTTTCCAGGTAAGCCGTCAACTTACCGTGGGAAGCTCCAGCTTCAAGAATAATATAGCGGTCTTGTTCATTTAATTCCAGTATTTGATCCATGCGCTTGAGATCCAGTTCAATACCGCCTTTTAAAGGCAGTGCGAGACCAGCTAGTGATAGACCGCCGCCAAGAGGCACCACTGCCAGGTTTTCTTCGTTCGCGAGCTTGACAATCCGGCTTACTTCTTCAGTGGTTTTAGGAGCAACTACATAGTCCGGCCATTTGGGATCTGAGGTCCCCAAGTCCTTGGAATAAGTGAAAAGCTCCTCGTTTTGATTTGAAACATAGTCCTCGCCAACAATATCGAGCAGTTTTTTATATATCGCATCCATACATTTCCCTCCTCAGGAGGCTTTTTCTCCGATGGCCATACGGCAGAGGTCACTCATCCAGATGGGCATAATACCACTTTCTGCCACCTGTTTTCCCATAGTCTGCATACAGGCAGGACAGTTGAAAATACAAAGTTCAGCACCGGCCTGTTTCATGTCAGATATATTCCTGTTTTGAAGCTCCAGACTAAAGCGCCTGCTTCCCTCTCGGCGTTGCGATAGAATAGTACTTCCGCAACAGAGGGCATTTTCATCCATATATTCTCGTTTTACATGCTCGCAACCTACAAGTTTGAAAATTTTGTCCACATATTTGTGCTTATCCGAAGAAAGCCGTGAGGAACACGGCCGCTGGTAGCATACCTTGTAATTTAAGGGTTGGATTTGGTCTTTTAATTCGAGCAGGCGATGATACAAATATTCGAACAGATGAACAGATGTAAAGGGAACATCAATGCCAAATGCCGGTGCATAGTGAGTGTACGTGCCGTAACATTCGTCATGGAAGTGAACAACTTTAGTGGGCTTGAATGAGTTAATGGTATCTATAACAGCGGGTAAGCGTTCGTTAATGACAGAGGTACGGGCAAAATGTAAATACATCAACTGGCAGAAAAAGTGATGCATTTTTCGGCCGTCCGTGGATATGGGAGTTAGTCCTTCGAAGAGTTTGCTTCCCTGAATTAGGCTGGGGTAAAGGGGGCTAAAAACCCCCATGTTTAGCACAGGTCCATTTATCTCCTCAATCTTGGGATCACCGCGGAATGGAATACCAAGTTGCACGCCCTGTTTGATAATGGGTTCCGGTAATGGAGGAATGTCTAACTCCTCCTGGCGCTTGACAATCAGGTAGAAGGGATGGTTATCCATAGGGCAGTACTCCTCGCATGCATAACAAGTTCGGCACTCATAAAGCACACGGGAATCTTCGCCATTAATGAGCTTTTCTATTTCCGCCCCAGCTTCAGAAACATCCAAATCCATGTATTGACACTTGGTCAGGCAGTCGCGCGTATCGCATGCCAAACACTTGTTCTCGTCAAAGTTCAGCTTAATCATATTATATCTCCCTATAACTCTTTTGGTTTATGGGTAGCATATATCTCCGGTATAGACATTGTATTAAGAGCCTTTTTTAAAAGAAGTCCAGGGTTTAAGAGCCCTGCAGGGCTGATAACTAATAACGTTTTTAGATAAAAAATTTAATACAATTTAATACAATTTAACTTATTAAATGATATTAAATTAATTAAACAATGTTTATATGTCAATAAGTAATTTTAGCAATTTTTTAAGAATTAGTTGGATTTGATTCGGCTTGCATAAAAATCTATTTTATAGCAAATTATGGTAAACCAATTTTTACATAAGGGCTGATAGATGGAGATGAACAATAACTTCCCAGTGTTAAAAAAGCAGGAAAAAGAAAATCGCAAACAGATTATTATAGAAACAGCTGTACAGATGTTCGCAGAAAGGCCATTCAGCCAGATCACCATGCGCAAAATCGCAGAAGCAGTAGGAATAACGCCTGCGGCCATATACAGTTATTTCCCAGATAAAAATGAGCTCTATGCAGAAGCCTACATAGCGGTAGGTGATAATTTTATTAGAGAAGTTACGGAACTTATAGAAAATTGCAATGATTTCTGCATTGAGACTGTGGCAGAAAAATATATCAATTATTTTTACGGCACTGGTCGGCCATTGAATATTCTCTTACGGTTCATGCTTGATGAATCAATAACCACTACGTTATGGAAGAAAATCAATACCATCAACCGCCAATTTACCGAGCTAATTGAAATTTTTTTTGAAAGATTCAACAAAGAGGTAAACTCTAAAGTTCTTGCCCAGTCATTCATAACCGCTCTCAACGGTATTTTATTAACTGCTAAAAACTATCCTGGCAAAAACGAAGAAGAAATTCTAGAGCACATGAAAACTTTGTCTGCAGTATTTGCGGATATGTTTCGTGAGAAAATCCTCTAGATATGACTGAAGCATACCAAACATTAAATAGGTAGTCATTAACCAGCAAAAGGAGGAAAAAAGAAATGCTTAAAAAGTTTCTGTTTACAGTCATCTTGATACTAGCAACCGCACTTTGCGCAAGTGGCTTGTCCTTTGCGGCCCCACACCAACTCCAAAACCCGAATCTCAACTGGGGAAACACCTGCGGATTGGACGCCAAGCTACCTCCCCCAGGATTATACTTCAGTAACTATATTGTTGACTATTCTGCAGATAAACTTACGGACCCAAACGGCGACAAATTAATGAATGACCCAGTAGATGCAGTTGTATACGCTCCGCAGTTTATCTACGTACACGATAAAAAGTATTTCCAGGATTACAATGCAGGGTTCCAACTTTTCCCGACGATTCTTCAATCCTATAATCCCAACGACAACCTCAACAACCTAACTTCGAACGAGGGCAATTTCGGGGACTTGATATTTGGCCCGTTTATCGGGAAGACTGCACAACTTGCAGAAGGCTTCAACTTGCACTGGATTTTCGAGTTCGACACCTATTTCCCAATCGGGGAGTACAATGAAAACAAGACCTTTAACCCCGGGGCCAACTACTGGACCTTCGAACCCTGGGTTACCCTGACCATGGAAATGCCCTACGGCCTGACCGTGGGCACCAGGCAGCACCTAGCATACAACACGGAAAACGAGGATACTGATAAACAAAACGGTATATTGTACCACTTCAACTACTCGGTGTGGAAAAATCTGTCTCCGCTCCTGAAGAATCTACAAATCGGAGCGGTGGGTTACTACGGCAAACAACTCACTGAGAACGAAGACAATGGCAACGATATAAACGGGAGCAAAGAGGAGGTCTTTGCCATAGGCCCAGCTGTGAGCTGGAAGGCTCCCACTGGAACCACCATCCGCCTCAAGGGATATTTTGAGAGCGGCGCTGAAAACAGACCCGAGGGAGAAAAGGTGGTGCTAAGGCTTATCCAAAAATTACTTTAGAATATTCCTAGTATATCTTATATAAGCGTTCATGGGGTTGCGTGTTCACCTTATAGTTACTCCAAAAATTGGACAAAGAATTGTTCCAAAATATTTAACGGACACTACTGAAATTAATTATCTTGCAAGTGTAGGAGGTAATTGTGCAAAAAAACACTTTATGGTTATTTTGGTAATGTCTGGTAATTTGAAGAATATTAATTCTAGGCCCAATGTACTGGAAGTTTTAACTAAGGATATTCCCAAATTCTCCACCACCAATTTACAAAATCGAACATTTTTGCAATAGTATGTGAGGACTAGTATTTCTATTGCGAGGTATACTGCAGGATCTGGACTACTATAGATAATGGCACATAGGGCTTTACAAAGTCATATAAAAATAATAAGTTAACTTTATCAAAAAGTTATTATTGTGCATATTGTGTCTTAATAATATTTTTTCTTAGAGGTAAAAAATGCAAAAACTTAATCGTATCTCATTTGATCCTGATGTTATGGGCGGTAAGCCTTGCATTAGAGGTATGCGCATAACTGTAGGAACAATCATTGGTTTGCTTTCAGCTGGACATTCCGAGGCACGAATTCTTGAGGCATATCCTTATCTTGAAAATGATGACATAAAAGAAGCTCTTGTATATGCGATGTGGCGGGTCGAAGAAACTGAAATTCCACTAGACAGACAAATAGCATGAAAGTTTTGATTGATATGAATTTGTCCCCTGAATGGGTAACTTATTTGGAAAATGAAGGATTTGAAGCAATTCATTGGAGTAGTGTGGGTGAAATTGATGCAAAAGATATTAAAATAACTAATTGGGCTAGAGAAAATGATTATACCATATTTACCAATGACTTAGATTTTGGAAGAATACTTGCCTTAACTCATGCAGAAGGACCCAGCGTTCTTCAGATTCGGGGGAATATGCTTCTCCCTGAAGATTGTGGAGATATGATTCTGACCGCACTAAAATATTATCAAAAAGAGATACAAAATGGTGCTTTAATTACCTTAGA
>CAJXKR010000173.1 GCA_913055815.1 uncultured Desulfohalobiaceae bacterium
CTGGGTTGTCCCATGGGCTGGTTCTCTTTACCGTCACTAATAAGAGCCTTTATGAAATACATACTTGACATCATGACCCATGGCAGTTGAGCCTGAAACATACAAAGCATGTTATAATTTTATGCAGTCTGAACAAATAAATCCTGTTATAATTATCGGTGCCGGGCGTTCCGGAACAAATATCTTGCGGGATGTTTTAACCAGTTTCCCTGGCATGGGGACCTGGCCCTGCGATGAGATTAATTATATCTGGAGGCATGGAAACAAAGAGTTCCCTACTGATGAATTTGATGCTTCCATGGCTAGTCCACAAGTTCGAGATTATATTCGAAATCAGTTCCGGAAAATCAAGCAAAAATACAACTTTTCCCAAATAATAGAAAAGACATGTGCCAATTCCCTCAGGGTTGGTTTTGTAGACGCAGTTGTTCCAGAGGCCAAGTATATAGTTATTGTCCGGGATGGAAGGGATGTGGTTGCCTCTGCCCTGAAGCGCTGGAGCGCTCCTTTGGATATACCCTACATTATGCGAAAGGCAAGGTTTATACCTCCTTCAGATGTTCCATACTATGCATTTCGCTATCTTGGTAATAGGGCATACCGTTTGGTTTCCAGAGAAAAAAGGCTTTCTACCTGGGGGCCGAGATTTGAGGATATGGAAAAAATGCTTGAGAATAGAAGTTTGCCCGAGGTGTGTGCAAGGCAGTGGGAACGCTGCGTGAACAGGGCTGAGGCTGAATTGTTTGAATTTGGACAAGACAAAGTGTTTTTTGTTTATTATGAGGATTTTGTTAGAAATCCGTCTGTTGTTTTGCAAGATTTGGAAGCTTTTTTAAATACCTCGTTTGATAGAAAAATCGTCCAGAGAGCGGTAGAAAATGTTACTCCAGATACAATAGGTAAATGGAAAACAGAACTAACGTCCGAGACCCTTGACAATATCATGCCGTATATAAGTGAGACCCTGGAAAGGCAAGGATATCATGTGTGAAGTTGAACAGGGAGAACAGGCAATAACAGGCCTTAATTCAAGGCAGGCTGCAATCAAGAGAATTTTTGATTTCATATTTTCTCTTTCAGGATTGATATTGACTTCTTGGATAATTGTGCCGGCATATATTTTAGCTACCCTGGACACTGGAAATAATGGTTTTTTTGTTCAAAAAAGGGTTGGTTACAAGGGAAAGTTTTTTGCCTTGATCAAGTTAAGGACTATGAGAAATGACAACCCCATTTCTACCAGTGTAACAACCAAGGAAGACTCCCGGATAACAAGGTTGGGCAGGTTTTGGAGAAAGACAAAAATAGATGAGCTCCCGCAACTTATCAATATCTTATTGGGTGATATGAGTTTTGTCGGACCCAGGCCGGATGTACCCGGCTTTGCAGACAAGCTGCAAGGAGATGACAGGATAGTACTGAATGTTAGGCCAGGAATTACCGGGCCCGCCACCTTGAAGTACAAGAACGAGGAAGAGATCTTGGCTAGGCAGGAAAATCCGGAAAAATACAATGCTGAAGTGATTTTCCCGGATAAAGTTCGGCTGAACAAGGAGTACATTAAAAACTATTCCTTTATCAAGGATTTGAAATACATATGGCAAACTATATTTCCTGTGTAATAATAAGAAAAAGTTTTAAGGTTTTAGGTGTAAGAACAAGAATTTTCTCGCCCCGCCCTGCCAAGGCAGGGACGGGATCGAGATTGCCCATCGTTCGTTGTCCAGCCCACTTAAGAAGATTGGATGAGAGTTAATATGAGTGCAAGTATAGAAAATGAAATTCTTGAGCGAGTTAAGGGAATTGATCCATACAAGGTGATTCTTTTTGGGTCATATGCTTATGGGAAGCCAAATAAAAACAGTGACATAGATCTATATGTAGTCACCAAGCACGACTATATCCCCCAAAACTATCGGGAAAATATGGATCACTATTTGAAAGTATCAAGAATTTTGAGGGACATAAAGAAAAACTATTCGATGGATTTAATAGTACACACATTGGGCATGCATAAGAAATTTATAGAATTACAAAGCAGTTTTTCCAGGGAAATTTTGACCAAGGGCCGTGTATTGTATGAAGCAGATAACTAAAGAATGGCTTGTTGCTGCTAATGATGATTTGTTGATTATAAAAGAGATAATTGATATGGAGTATTTGACTCATTTAGTTGCATTTCATGCCCAACAGTCATTAGAGAAGTCATTGAAAGCTTTGATGGAAGAGTTTTTTGGTGAGGTTCCAAGGGTTCATAATCTTGTAAAGCTGTCTACATCTGTCTCTGCTTATATAAGCCTAGATACGGAAAAAGAATTTGAATTACTTGAAGAATTGGATAAATTGTATATTGATGCCAGATATCCAGGAGATATGGGGTTATTACCTAGTGGAAAGCCAACTATAAAAGAGGCTGAAAATTTTTATGATTTCGCATTGTACCTATATAATGAAGTCAAGAATATTTTGGATTAATTTTAGATAAGATGGAGTGACGATGGGATCCAAGAAGAAGCAAAGGAAACAACAGAAAGTGCAGGAACAAACCAATACTGAAAATCAAGTAGACTCCCAACCTGCAATTGATTTTAAAAGGCCAAGTTACAAGGAATTTTTGATCGTTCTATTGATAGCTTATCTAATAGGTGTGGGGCTTCGTGTATTTGAATTGCCGTCCTGGGATGCGGAACAGTTCCAAATAAACGGCGAGTATATAATGGCCACCCATGATGCCTACACGTGGCTGGCAGGAGCTGAAGGTATAAACAGGTATACTGACAGGCCCTTGAGCAAGATGATAGGTTTATTTCAAGGTATTACTGATTGGAAAGTAGCAAATATCGGTTTTTGGCTTCCTGCTCTATTTGCTCCTTTGGTGGTCTTGCCCATTGTATTCCTTGCCTTCAGGTTGAAACAAACCGAAGCCGGGATAGCTGCTAGTATCTTGGGAGCATCCAGCCTGGGGTTTCTTTTGAGAACAAGGCTGGGTTTTCTGGATACAGACATTTTGACCTTGTTCTTTCCTGCTGCCATTGCTGTAGGACTAGTGGCCTTGTTGCAACCCTTGTGCAGAACGATCAAAAAACAGGAAACTCAAGAGAAAGAAGATCCGGACGCAAGCTTGTTTTACTTCCTGGCAGCTGGCTTTGGCATTGGCCTGATCACTATGGGTTATGACTGGTTTTACGGTAAGTTGCACATAGCCCTGGCTCTGGGAGGAATGGCTATAGTTTTGGGCCTGATTTTAGCAAAGCCGAATTACAGGCGATTCATTTTAACTTGTCTGGGAATATTCTTTGCCGTGGGCTTCGGCGGCTGGATAGGATTTTTAGTGGGGGCTCTTATAATTGCTTTTATTGCTTGGAAACCTCAAAATTTACAAGATTGGCGTGTAGTTGGTGTTGTTTTGCTGCTTGTGCTGGCCACTATCTCCAATGAACTTTTCAATCTAACCAGCGGTATCTTTGAAAAAGTTATTGATTATGCAAAATTATCCACTTCAGAAGTCACGGAGGGTGGTGCTTCCCTGGAACTGCCAACAATACAACAGAGTGTCCGGGAGGCACAGAATGTGAACTGGGGCATGATGGCTTCCAGGATTGCCGGAAATTGGTGGATATTTATCCTGAGTGCTATTGGTTATATATATCTCTGTGTTAGAAGGCCTTTGTTCCTGATAATGCTGCCTCTGCTGGGATTAGCTATTGCTAGCGTTAAGCTTGGGAATAGGTTTAGTATGTTCGGCGGGATTCCATTGGGCATAGGGTTAGCTTTCGGAGCCGGACAATTGATGCTGGATATGCGTTGGTCCAAGAAATTGAGGTACGGAGTCCAAATTATTCTTTGTTTGCTTATACTATGGCCTTTGATGAACACGGTTACCAAGTTGCAGCCATCTCCCATACTGCCAAAAACTTATGCCAAGACCTATATTGAATTGAAAGATGCTTCTTCTCCCGGGGCTCAGCTTTGGCAGTGGTGGGATTACGGATATGCCGCGCAGTATTATGCACACAGAAGGAGTTTTGGAGACGGAGCCAATCACGGAGGTAAGTTTCTTTATCCTTTGGCAAAAGTACATGCAACCGACTCTCCTTTGCTGGCAAATCAGATGGTCAAGCATGTGGCCTCTGTCCAGATGAAAGATTATGAAAAGATGATGAATAACGGTTCTTATCCACACACTGAGGCCAAGGCGGCTATCTACAGTGACAAGCCATTAAAGGCATTGAGGGATATGGGTCCGGAAAAGGCACAGGATTTTGTGGAGAGCCTCTCTGAAAAGAAAAGGGATTGGTCCGAGGATATCCCTGAGCAGTACTTGGTCTTCTCCTGGGAAAACCTGCGCCTTGCATATTGGATCAGTTTTTACGGCAATTGGGACTTGGTTAACGGGAAGACGGTGCCTGGCAAGATACAAAGGGTCAGGGGAAAGGTTAGTTTTAATTCAAAAAAAGGCCTGCTCAAGTCCCAAAAACAGACTATTCCTCTACAAGCAATGGATATAATCGGAGAAAAGGGGACACAGCACAAGACATTTGAGAACCCCCAAGGCTACAATGCTTTGATGAATCGTTTTTCCAGGGAATTATATGTTATGGATGACAAGATGTATAATTCCATGATGGTACAAATGTTGATCAGGGAACCCGGAGAATACAACGATAATTTTAATCTGGTGGTAGATAATTACCCTTGGGCCAGGGCATATAAAATAAAAAATTAATTTAAAAAAATACTTGCCAATATTGTTTACCTTTTGTATAAAAAATCCACTTCCCAATCTTGTGTTGCAACGCAAATGCAAGGTTGTTTTTTTAAATTTTTAGCTAAGCAAGGAGGTGGATATGACTAAGAAAATTCATTTTATGGCTGCACTGGCTTTTTGTTTGTTATTGTGCACTGTTTTGGTCTCACAGGCAAGTGCCCAGGACAAGCAAAAGATAAACATTAATGAAGCCAGTGTGGAGAAGTTGGAAAAGTTGAATGGAGTTGGTGATGTCTTGGCTAACAGGATTGTTGAGTATAGAAAAGAGAATAGCTTTGACAGTAAAAAGGAAATTAAGGAAGTAGACGGTATTGGTAGTAAAAAATATCAAGATATCAAAGATAAAATAGTTGTTGCAGCTAAGCAATAACAAGGTATAGGTATGTGTTGGTAAGCTGAAATCTGTTTAGAGATACATACTCTTACTAGTACGCAATTCAGATCAGGCAGGGCTATAAAAGGTGGTCCTGCCTTTTTTATTAACTTCTTCCTGTGATAATATGTAATATGGATTCAAGATCAAACCTCCTGCCTCCCTTTTGAATTTGCCCCCGGGACTTTGGGGCTGCAAACCTGCAAAAGGCAGATTCCAGTGTCGGCAAGTTCTAAAGCTGTAACCCGTGAACTGATACTGGAAATTAGTACCTGTTTATTACTTTAAATTTTTTTCAAGCAGTGTTAAATAACTTAACAAATCTAAGATTAATAAATTCGCAATATGATCTGTAAAGGATGTGACCCGTATGGAAAATTCTGGACAGTTAGCTCTGTTTGGAGGTGATCCTGTTAGAACCGAGGCTTTTCCTCCTTGGCCGTATTTTGATCAAAAACAGTTAGATGCAGTAAATCATATACTGAGTTCAGGTAAAGTAAACTATTGGACCGGAAAACAAGGTGCTGCCTTTGAACAGGAGTTTGCGCGAGCCACCTGCAGAAATTATGCCATTGCACTGGCCAATGGTACGATAGCCCTGGAAGTAGCCCTGTTTGCCCTGGGAATTGGCCAAGGAGATGAAGTGATCGTGCCCTGCCGCAGTTTTGTCGCTTCCGCATCCTGCATTTGCATGCAAAATGCCACTCCGGTATTTGCGGATATTGATGCAGATTCCCAGAATATAACTGCCACCACCCTGGAAGAGGCGCTAACAGATCGCACCAAAGCAGTGGTTGTGGTTCATTTGGCAGGATGGCCCTGCGATATGGATCCTATCCTGGAAGTTGCCGCTAAATACCAACTGAAGGTTATAGAGGACTGCGCCCAGGCGCACGGTGCAAAGTACAAGGGCTATCCTGCGGGTTCATTCGGGGATGTGGGGGTATTTTCCTTTTGTCAGGACAAAATCATATCCACCGCCGGAGAAGGGGGGATGTTGGTTACGGACGATGAAGAGACATGGGAAAAGGCATGGTCGTACAAGGACCACGGCAAAAGCGTGAACGTGTTATCCGATAATCAGCCCGGGGTTACCGGATATCGTTTTGTACACGATACTATAGGTACGAATTTGCGTCTTACAGAGATGCAGTCCGCAATCGGCAGGATACAACTGGGCTATCTGGACTCCTGGGTGGAAAAGCGCAGGGAGAATGCAAAGATTTTGAACGATTTCCTCCGGGATTTTGATCAGATTAGGACCACAGAGCCTTCTGAAAATCAATATCATTCCTATTATAAATACTATTGCTTTATACGTAAAAATTGTTTGAACCAGGATTGGAACCGGGACCGGGTCATGCAGGCGATAGCAGCAGAGGGTGTGCCAGTTAGAGGTGGGGTGTGTCCGGAAATATACAAAGAAAAGGCCTTTTCCCAAACAGCAATAAAGCCGCTGGAGGGTTTTAGTATAGCCCGCGAGTTGGGGCAAACCAGCTTGATGTTCATGGTGCATCCTACAATGAGTGCAGATGATATGTGGGACATGTGCAGGGCTGTGGAAAAAGTCCTGGAATTTGCTTCAATGTAGAAGTGGTTACGTGGTTATGTAAAGAACAAGATTCCATGGTCTGATCATCTTGTAACCGTTCACGATTTTAAGAATTTACTGATATTGGAATGAAATAGCGCTGTTTTTTAGATTTCAGTGAAATCCAGAAGTTGAAAAAAGGTAGTAGATTATATGCTTAGTCAGTTCAGGA
>CAJXKR010000174.1 GCA_913055815.1 uncultured Desulfohalobiaceae bacterium
AATTTCGAATCCGAAGTTCTGCAGAATGACACACCTGTTTTGATCGACTTTTGGGCACCCTGGTGCGGACCCTGCAGAGCAATTGCCCCTGTACTGGAGGAATTGGCCAAGGAATACGAAAACCAGATCCAGATCCTGAAGATGAATGTGGACGAGAACCCGAACACCCCCAGTAAATACGGTGTTAGGGCAATACCGACCTTGATGTTATTTAAAAATGGCGATGTAGCAGGACAGGTTACAGGTGCAGTATCCAAGAGCAATTTAAAAGAACTCATTGATCAAAAGGCACTTTAATTATGGAAAAATACGATACGGTTGTCGTGGGTGGAGGTCCGGCCGGAATTACTGCTGCACTTTATGCAGTTCGTGCCGGAAATTCAGTTGCCTGGGTTGAAAAGTTGGCTCCAGGGGGGCAAGTGCTCCTGACGGATTGGATAGATAATTATCCCGGATATCCGCAAGGAGTAAAGGGATATGAATTGGTGGATCAAATAGCAGCTCACATGGAACACTATTCCTATGATAAATACACAGAAGAAGTGAAAGAGATAAGGCCTGAGCCACTCGGACATCAACTCCGAGTAGGTGATGATTGGATGCAGGCAAAGACTGTGATTTTAGCTCCCGGGGCTGAACACAGCAAAATAGGGCTTCCCAAGGAAGATGAATTTACAGGAAGAGGGGTGTCCTATTGCGGCCTGTGTGACGGGAATTTTTTCAAGGACCAGGACATAGTGTGTATTGGAGGTGGGAATACCGCATTGGAGGAGGCCCTGTATTTATCCGGGCTGGCAAGAAAGGTGTATCTTGTTCATCGAAGGGACAAGTTTAGAGGGGATAAAATCTACCAAGACAAGGTGATCTCTCAATCCAATATAGAAATACTCTATAATAAAGTGCCCAAAAACATCCTGGGAGAAAGTGAAGTCGAGGGATTGGAAATAAAGGATGTTAAGACGGACGAGACCAGCAAACTAGAGGTAAACGGTATTTTTATTTTTGTCGGGATAAAGCCTCTAACCGGATTCTTACCTGAATCCATCCAGACAGATGAAGCCGGATTCATAATCACTGATACCGAAATGCGGACTAATGTTCCCGGAATTTTTGCTGCGGGTGACGTCAGGTCCAAACTTTGCAGACAGGTTGTCACCGCAGTGGGAGATGGTGCTACAGCAGGAAATGCAGCTAATGTGTACAGGCAGGAACAGGATAATGTATAAAAACAGTATAATAATACTTTTGATGTGTGTGGCGTTTCTCTCTGGTTGCAGTACAATGCATTCCATGTTTATAGGCGAGCCCAAAGATACTACTGCCCAAGAGTTGTTTGAGGCAGGTGAACAGGCAATGCAGGAAAAGGATTATATTGATGCAATCGATGATTTTCAAAAGTTGAAGAAAGAATTCCCATTTAGTCCGTATACTGTAAAAGGGGAACTTAGGCTTGCAGATGCCTTTTTCCAGGAAGGCAGATTGACCAAAGCAGAAAAGACCTACAAGGATTTTGAGTCGTTGCATCCGGGAAACGAAAATATTCCCTACGTACTGTATCGAATAGCACAGTGTAACTTTAAAACGTTCAAGTCCATAGATTTGCCTTTGACAAACATTAAAGAGGCCCTGCAATATTTTCAAAGGGTCGAACAGTCTTACCCAACCTCAAAATATTCCGACCAGTCCAAGGATTATATAAAAAAGTGCAAGAAGTATCTTGCCAGGCACGAAATTTATGTTGCAGATTTTTACTGGAATACTGAAAAGTATCTATCAGCCTGGAAAAGATACGAACAAGTACTTAATAATTACAAGGAATTGGAAGAATTGAATAATTATGCCAGGAAAAGAAGTAGAATGGCTTACATGAAATATCAAGAATCAGTTGCCGCACAGAAAAGAAGGGAACTCCAAGGTAGTTGGAAAGATTGGTTTCAGTGGCTGTAGCTTGATACAGTTTGACTCCCCTTGGTATTTTACTACACCCCGAATGAGTCCTGAAGCCTACGTTCTCCCCAAACGAGCGTAGGCAATACACTTTCAATCCCTACTTGAAATTATTAAACTTCAGAGAGTTAACAGGAGAGTTATGTTTGATGATTTGTTGCCGTTCTGGTGCGAAAGTTGTTTGCATGACAAAACTGCCTTCTCCAGGGCTTATAACAATATCAGTTCTGTAAACAGGGCGCTTTTGAAAAAGAATATTGCCGAGCTTTCCAAGTGGTATAATCTCTACAATTATTCCAATAAAAGTGAGGTCAAAAGCTTGAAGTGGAGCCAAAACTGGAAAACGACAATCTCAAAAAAGCCTGCGGATTGTGCATTGGTTGGCATACCTCAGGAATTCTCCTCGCCTGCCTTGCTTTTGGCCACTGTTATGCCTTTGAAAATAATCGGAGTGGAAAAGGTCTTGGTATTTAAGTGTACAAAGGATTCGAGCATTTGGTCTGATTCTTTGCTGTTGGCTTTAGAGTTGGCGGGTGTTGAAGAAGTCTTTGATTTTACCCTGGAACAGGTGGAGAGCTTGTTGCAGGAAATCGGAAAACAGAAGGTTTCTGTAACCTCGGTATTTGTTAACGATGTTGACAATTTTCCTTTTTTTTCTTTAGCTTATAAGTATGCTGCCCGGATGGATACAGTTTCATTGTTTTCACCCAAAAGTTGCGGAATATGGCTGGATAAGGAAGTGATCCCGGATGTAGAGGCGATAGAATTTGCCTATCCGGATCTGGATTTGCAATTTTGGTCTCAGGACTCAGAAATGTTTAAGTGTGTTCCGGACCAATACCATAAACAAGTCGGAAAATGGACTGATTTTTGCGAAAGTCGGTTTGATCTGGTTTTTGCACCTTCTGAATTCCATACAGAATTGCTAAGCAAGTTTGCGGTAGTTTTGGGCCAGGGTCAGGAAGGCTTTTGGATATGGCCGGATTTGCACTTGAAAAGATTTGAAAAACAAGGGCTCGCTTTCTCCACTAGCAGTGATAATTGAGATTCACCGCAGCGTGAGATGTTGAATGTCCAACCAGGGAGTGGTTATGAGCAAGCAAAAGGGGACCGGCAAGGACAAGTATTTGAATTCTCTTCGCAATATCGGAATTATCGCTCATATTGATGCGGGTAAAACCACTTTGACTGAGCGCATTCTCTATTACTCCAAAAAGATCCACCGCTTGGGAGAAGTTCACGAAGGCACCGCAACAATGGATTATATGCCAGAGGAGCAGCAGAGGGGAATAACAATAACTTCAGCTTGTACTTCTTGTAATTGGAAGGAGAGGCAGATCAATATTATAGATACTCCTGGCCACGTGGATTTTACCATAGAAGTTGAACGTGCATTGCGTGTGTTGGATGGGGCTGTTGGGGTGTTTTGCGCTGTTGGCGGTGTGGAGCCCCAGAGTGAAACCGTTTGGAGACAGTCGGAATACTACGGTGTTCCCAAGTTGGCTTTTATCAACAAAATGGACAGAATGGGAGCGGACTTTCAAGCAGTTCTTGCCGATATGCGAGAGAAAATAAGTTCCAATCCCCTGGTTTTGCAAATTCCGGATGGAGAGGGAGAGGATTTTGCAGGTGTGATAGATTTGCTGCAAATGAAGTATCTTCATTTTGACCCGGATACCAAGGGGATGGAGGTGGATTATCAGCCTCTTGCCCAGGATAAACACGACTTCGCGATAAGCTGGAGGGAGTTATTGCTGGAAAATTTATCCGAATTGGACGATGCGATAATGGAGCAATACTTGAGCGGAGAGGATTTTGGAGAGGAGGAATTAAAGGCCGCAATTCGAGATGTGACATTAAATTTGCGAGGTGTTCCGGTATTTGTAGGGTCGGCCCTGAAAAACGTCGGGGTACAACCAATTATGGATGGGATTTGTGATTATTTGCCTTCTCCCAGGGAAGTTCAGCAGATCGAAGGTGTGGATCCGGAGAGTCGGGAGAAAAAATCCTTCCCGGTATCAGCTTCTGCTCCTTTATCCGCACTGGTGTTCAAGGTCCAGATGGAAAGCGGCCGGATACTTACCTTGATGCGTATTTATTCCGGAAGCATCCAGGCAAGGGAGAGTATTTACAATGTTACCCAGGGGCAGGAGCAAAGGGTAGCCAGGTTGTTTACACTCCACGCCGGCCAAAAGGAGCGGCTGGATACTGCCAGGGCAGGTGAGATTGTGGGTGCTGCCGGGTTAAAAAATGCCCGGACCGGGGATACATTCTGTGATATCGATGATCAAATAGTTTTGGAGCAAATCAGTGAATACAAGCCTGTAATGTCCCTGGCACTGGAGCCCAGAAACGCTTCGGAAGAAGAGAAGCTACTTGAGGAGCTGAATAAGATTTTGCAAGAAGATCCGACTTTATCTCTATACAGGGACGAGGATACTGAACAGATTATACTCTCCGGAATGGGAGAGTTGCATCTGGAAGTAGTTTTACACAGGTTGCAGAGGGAAAACAAAATCGAATTCCGGGCCGGCAAACCCCAGGTCGTATATCAGGAAACCGTGGGGGATGTTGGCAGGGCCTTTGAGGAGTTTAACAGAGAACTGGGAGAAAGGTGGCAATACGGTTATGTGGAACTCAGTGTGGAACCCTTTGACAGGGACAAGGAAAGCAGGATTGTTCCGGAGATGGATACCGGGAATTGGCCCTCTGAATGGGTTGATGCAGTTTATCAGGGTATTGAGGACGGCTTGCAGAGCGGGGTGTTAAAAGGATATCCTGTGTACGGTGTTTTGGTCCGGATTTTGGATTTAAGGCAGTCACTGGAACATTCCAGTGCGATAGGTTACCATATGGCTGCCGGAGCGGCCTTGAAGAGTGCGATGTCCAAGGCAAGCCCCCTGCTTATGGAACCCATTATGAATGTAGAAATTTATACTCCCCAGGATTTTGTGGGTGATGTAGTTTCTCTTGTCGGTACTGTAGGCGGCAAGATAGAAAACATGTTTGACAAGGGAGGAGGCAAGGTGGTGCAAACCCTGAGTCCTTTGAGGAGGCTGTTCGGTTTTTCAACTGAACTGCGTTCAGCCACCCAGGGGCGCGGTGCATTCATAATGAAATTCGAGAAGTTCGATGTCCTGGAATAAGCAGCAAGCGTAACCCCAATCCATCAACCTGTGTCTGGAGGACGTGCGTTGGTTTTGCAAGCAGGTACTTTGGATCAGTATTTTCTCGGCAAAAATTCCCTGAATCCCACTATGGATCGGAAAAGGAGATCCGGAAATGGTTCAAGATGAATTCAACAGATTAGTAGTAGTATCAAATAGGCTCCCTGTCGCCCTGAAAAAGAAGAACGATGATTGGGAGGTGAAACCTGGTTCCGGTGGGCTGGTGACTGCATTGGCCCCTGTGTTGAGCCGAAACGGGGGCATATGGATGGGATGGCCGGGCACGGCGGAAGAGGAAGATGTGACAGGGCCTTTGAACGATTTTTCCAGGGAACACGGGTATTGGCTGCATCCTGTTATTTTGAGCAGGGAGGATCTCCACGGATACTACTACGGGTTTTCCAATGAGGTCTTGTGGCCTTTGCTGCACGGATTTCACAATCGCTGCAATTTCAAGTTGGAGTATTGGGAGAGGTATCAAAAAGTTAACAGCATGTTTGCCGGAGAAATAGCCAAGGTCACCGAACCTGAGGATTATATATGGGTGCACGATTACCATCTTATGTTGGTGGCCAAGGAGGTAGCTAGAAACAAGCTGCAGAGAAATTGCGGCTTTTTCTTGCACATTCCCTTCCCGGGACCGGAGATTTTTCTCAAGCTCCCCTGGCGCAGAGAAATTCTGAGCGGTCTCTTGTCCTACGATCTTGTGGGATTTCAAACTATTGAAAGCTTGAACAATTTTGTCAGTTGCTTGGAATACTTGTGTTTTGACATGGATTATTCAATAGACGGTACTTTGGTAAAAATAAAGTGCGGGGATTATAATACCAAGGCAGGGAATTTCCCGATTAGTATAGATTTTGACGAATTCGCGGATAAGGCCTCTTCCCAGGAAGTCTCACAGCGTACTGCAAAACTGAATTTGTTGCACCCGGAGCAGCAAATTATTTTGGGAGTGGACAGGCTGGATTATACCAAAGGGTTGCCCCAGAGATTCGAGTCACTCAGGCAGGCTTTGTTGAATTATCCGGACTTGAGGGGCAAGATATCACTGTTGCAGTTAGTGGTTCCCAGCAGGGAAGAGGTGCACGAATACAGGCTGTTAAAAGAGGAGATCGAACGCTTGGTGGGAGAGATAAACGGGCAGTTCACGGAACCTGGTTGGATTCCGATACATTACCTCTACCGGAGCTTGCCCAGAGAGGATCTGATTTCCTTCTACATGGCGTCTGACATGGCACTGGTTACTCCTTTGTGTGACGGGATGAACTTGGTTTGCAAGGAATATTGCGTATGTAATTATCATGAAAACGGTGTCTTGATATTGAGCGAGTTCGCAGGAGCGGCTTCCCAGTTGTACAATGATGCTATATTGGTGAACCCGAATTGTGTATACGAAGTTGCGGAAGCAATCAGGCGGGCATTTTATATTCATAAATCCGAGAGACAGACCCGGATGCAAAATCTGAGAAAGGTGTTAAAAGAATACGATATCCACTTCTGGTTGGATTCCTTTTTGCAGGCTGCTTTTTACGGGAAGGCAAAAGAATGCCCCCAAGCGGAGATTTATAGATATTTATCCAAGATTGATTAGTGCGATAGCACAACTTTAAGCCTTAAACTTTAACCTCCTAAAACCTTGGCGGAAACCTCGGCTTCGAAGTAGCGAGCAACCCCAAAACTTTAAAGCAAACAATGCAAGACCGGCAACTGAAAAAATCACTGGGCCAACATTTTTTGCATGACCCCAATGTTGCAAGAAAGATCGTTTCCCGCCTTAAGCT
>CAJXKR010000175.1 GCA_913055815.1 uncultured Desulfohalobiaceae bacterium
GCCTGCACCCAGTATCCCAGCGTACCGGCAAGATCCATAAGCGGATCCCCGATCGTGGCCATTTCCCAGTCCAATATCCCCACAATCTTGAGGGGATCCTGCGGGTCCAGCACCAGGTTGTCGAACTTGAAATCGTTGTGTATTATACCCACCTTGTCAGACTCCGGCGGCATATTTTTCTCCAGCCAGTTCATGGTCTCCTCGAAATCAGGTACATCCGGAGTCTTGGCATTGCGGTACCTCTTGTTCCATCCCTTTACCTGCCTCTCCACATAACCGGCGGGTTTACCGAAATCTTCCAATCCGATACTCTTGTAGTCTATGGAATGAAGTTCCACCAGGGACTCCACCAATCTCTTACAAAGCTCCCTGCCGGTCTGATAATCTATCTCCATGCCTTCCGGAGGCTCCTTGCGCAGTATTATCCCCTGCAGCCTTTCCATTACATAAAAGGAGGAACCCAGGATGTCCTCGTCCTCTGTATATACCAGCGGCTTGGGGACATAGGGATAAACAGGGTAAAGTGCGTTCAACATCTTGTATTCCCTGGACATGTCGTGGGCACTCTGGGCCTTTGTTCCCTTGGGCGGCCGCCTGAGTACCATTTCCCGTTCTCCCACCCGGATCAAATAAGTAAGATTGGAGTGGCCGCTGGGGAACTGCAGGATTTCCAACTCACCTTCCAATCCGGGTATTTGTTCTCTCAGGAACTGTTGCAGTTTTTGCTGATCCAGTTCCTCGCCTTTTCTTACGTCCTTTGCTTCGTCCATTACCATATCTTTCTCCTGTTAATATAAAAAGTTTTAGGATGTTAAGGTATTAGGGTTTTAGGGTTTTAAAAGTTTTAGGGTGTTAAGGTGTTAGAGTTTTAGGGTTTTAGAGTGTTCTCGCTACTTCCTAGTCGAGATTGCCAAGGTTTTAGGGTGTTCAGTAAGATGATGATTTAAGCAAACTTAAAACTTCGTCATATCACCTTGAATCGTTTGCACAAAAAAACGATGACACCATGTTAACCACGAAATCCGCGTATTCGTCAACATGGACCTTCCGCCTCCTGTACTTGCTCCTTTTCAAATACCAATCCTGGAGCAGGGCCTTTACAGTACTCGCCCCCAGGGTATGGTTCCCTGGTATAAACTCCCCGGAATCTTGACCCTGTTTAAGGATACCGGCAAAGATCTCCTCAGTAAACAACTCGCTGTATACCGCCCTTTTTTGCTCATTGGCAGACAAATTCTTGGCCTCCATAAAGGAGAAGTAGAACCAGGGCTGCATTATCTCGCTTAGATATATATGGGACCTGATACCGGCCTCCAGCTGTTCCCTGGGATGGGTAAACTTCGCCATCATATCCGAGAGCACGCTTTGAACCAGATTGCGGCCGCTTTGCTGCAGCATCTCCAGGAGTTGCTCCTTGCTTTTGAAGTAGGTGTACAGTGCTCCCAGACTGATGTTCGATTCCCGGCTCAGCTCCCGCAGGGTCATTGCCTTGAACCCTTTTTTGTTGCTGATCCTGATGGTGGAATTGAATATCTTCTTCAGGTTCGCTTTTCCGTTTTTATCCGAAGCCTTCTTGCCTAATGCACTATCCTGGCAGCACATGTAGTTGTAGAAATTCCTCTTGCTCAGACCGGTTATTTTCTGGAACTGGGAATAATTCATCAACTACTTGACCTTCTTGCCTTCGTATTCTTTCAGGATCTGTTTGGCAGCGGATATTTTGTGCACTTCATCTGCACCGTCATAAATCCTGGCCGCCCTCTCGTGCCTGTAGAAAAACGCGAGTACGGTATCATCGGTCATTCCAAGCCCACCGTGAACCTGCAGGGCCCGGTCCACAACATTCTGCATCGCATTTGCTACCATGAATTTTATTTGGGAGATATCTTTCCTGGCAGCCTTGCTCCCTTCCTGCTCCATCCTCCAGGCGGCGTGCAGCACCATCAACCTGGCTGCCTGGATCTCGGCCGAGCTTTCGGCTATCCACTGCTGCACCATCTGCTTGCTGGCCAAATTCTTGTCCGGTGGGTTGATATACCTTTTCCTGGCATAGTCGCACATCAGATCCAGGGCCCGTTTGCAGACACCGATCCAGCGCATGCAGTGATGAATCCTTCCCGGCCCCAGCCTGTCCTGGGCCAAAACAAATCCCTGTCCTTCAGGTCCCAGCAGATTTTCCCTGGGTACTTCGCAGTTCTGGAACAAGACCTCGCCATGGCTGAAATATCCCTCTCCCTTGTGTCCCATGACCGGAATATTGCGAACCAAACTGTATCCCGGGGTTCCGGTGGGCACGATTATCATGCTGGCCTGCAGGTACTGGGAGGCCTCGGGATTGGTTACAGCCATTACGATGGTGAAATCCGAACCGTCGGCTGCCGTGGTGTACCACTTCCTGCCGTTGATCACGTACTTGTCCCCCTTTTTTTCCGCAGTGGTATCCAACAGTATCGGGTTGGAACCGGGCTGATCTACCTCGGTCATGGCGAAGCAGCTCCTGATTCTGCCTTCAACCAAGGGCTTCAGGTATTTTTCCTTTTGCTCCTGGGTGCCGTACTCGTGCAGGATCTCGACATTCCCGGCGTCCGGTGCCTGGCAACCGAACACGTAATGTCCCAGCGGAGACCTGCCCAGGGCCTCGGAGACCAGCGCATACTCGGTAAGATCCAGGCCCATGCCTCCCAACTCCTTGGGGTGACTGGGGGCCCAGAGCTCCATCTGCTTGACCTTTTGCTGCTTCTCCTCGATCTTTTCCTGGAAATTTTCTGCTGAGTCGCTCAAGAATTCAGCTTCCAGGGGAATCAGTTCCTTGTCCACGAATTCGTCCATCATCTCTATAACTGTTTGCATTTTGTCAGAAATTGTAAAATCCATTCTAAACCTCCTTGTATAAAGTTACTAACATAAGACCCTATACAACAGACAATCAAAAGTCAATATTGAATCGAACGTTCGTTTTTGATTGACTGAACATCTGTTTTAAGCTAGTATTCAATCAAATTTAAACAAAAGGGTAACAATATGCAAATACTGGTCTGCATCAAACAGATACCTGATATGGAAATGGAATTTAACCTGGATCGAGATTCCGGATGGTTGGACACACCTTCGAACCCGGAATACAAAATGAACGCTTTTGACGAGTATGCAGTGGAAGAAGCCCTGAGGATCAAGCAAGAATTTCCGGACACTGAGATCTGCGTGGTCACCGTGGGGCCGCAGAGATCCAGGGAAGTGCTGCAGCGGGCCCTGGGCATGGGAGCGGACCAGGGCATACATATCCAGCAGGAGAACCATACCTCCAGTTCTCAGGCAGCCGAACTCATAGGGGGGAATTTGCAGGACAAATACTTCGACCTGATCCTAACCGGTGCAATGTCAGAGGACAATATGCAGGGACTGCTCCCACCGCTTTTGGCAGAGAGGCTGCAACTGCCAGTGCTAAACGGAGTGGTGCAATTGGAAATCCAGGCAGATACCGTCCGGATCAAACGGGAACTGGAAGGTGGCTATAGTGAAAAATTCCAGGTTTCGCTTCCGGCTGTACTCAGCTTGCAAAGCGGGATAAACACCCCCAGGTACCCGGCACTGTCCAAATTATTGAAAGCCAAGCAGGCGGAATTCGAGACTTTCAACCCGGAAGAACCAAAGACAGGAGAAAAACTGCACTGCTTGCAAAAACCCAGGCAAATCAGAAAAGGCCTGTGGTTGGAAGGAGATATCAGCAGCAAGGCGGAGCAACTGTTTAAGATCCTAAAGCAGAAAAACGTACTTTCCTTGTAACTGGACAGTTAATAATTATCTGTTATTTGCTAATTGACGGAAGACAAAACAGCGGTTAAGCCAAAATATTACAAAACCGAAAAATACAGACAGGAAACAAATGACACAAAAAACGATTATACTTGCGGAAGAAATCAACCAGGAGATAAACCCGGTCACCTTCGAACTCATAGACCTTGCCGGAAAACTAGCTCCGAGCGAAGACCCTGAGATCGTCTATCCGACACATACAGACACGGACAGGGCCAAGCAACTTGCCGAAAAGACCGGGTTGCGTGTAACCAGGCTCAAGATACAAGGAAGCAGGGGATACAATCCCGAGACGTATAAACAGGCCATGCAAACGTATCTGGAACAAAAGCGATTCACTTATCTCCTTGCAGCCAACAACACCAGGAATCGGGATTACATTCCGGCTTTGGCCCATAGGCTCGGTAATAGCTGTATCTCCCAGATATCCGGAATTAAACAAAGTGAAAACAAGATCTGTTTCCTTAGCCCCATGTTTGCAGGTAAATACGAAGCCCTGCTGGAACCGGAGACAGGCAGTGCCTTCCTGCTGGCACAACCCGGCAGTTTCCAAGCAAACCCACCGCTTTTCGAAACTGTGGGCGAAGTTGTGGAACAGACCTATGCAGGCAAACCAAAATTTATCCACTCCCAGGGCATGGAACACGACCAGGAGGAGAGCGAGGACCTGAAAAAGGCTCAAGTTGTGGTTTCCGCAGGCAGGGGGATAAACGAACAGGACAACCTGGAATTGATCAAAAGGACGGCAACGCTGTTCAACAAGGGAAGCATGGCCTGTTCCAGGCCGATATGCGATATGGGATGGCTGGACTACAAGTACCAGGTAGGAGAAACAGGTGCCACTGTAACCCCTGAAGTATACATGGCCTGCGGAATATCCGGGTCCATGCAGCACATATCCGGCATGTCCCGCTCCCAACTAATAGTAGCTGTCAACAAGGATCCGGGGGCCTCGATATTTAACCATGCAGATATATGCATCCAGGAAGATGCTGCAAGTTTTCTGGAAACATTCCTGGAGGTATGCTCCTAGGGATTGGCGGTCCTGCACCCGCTTGAGTGCAGATGCAGGAAGATATAGATATAATTTTAACGGTATTCCTGTTCGTTCAGGACACCGGCCGCACCCCCTCTCAAGAAATAGTAATCCGTATAGCGATTATCCGCCATATAGTACATGAGCCATTTGACTTGTTTTCCAACCTGATCGAAGATCAAGAGGGTCTTGTCCTTCATGCGCTCCTTTTTGACAACATCGCTTATAAAATTGTCACAAGATTTCTCGATCACCTTGACATCTTTTAGGCCAGGCAAGCTTTGTGTCCTTTGGATAGGAGAACGGACATCCACTACCACGGAATCCTCATCAGATGCTTTCTTTATAAAGGTGGCAAAGCTCACGCACTGTTTTTGAAACACCTTTTCCGGAATAAGTTGTCTTTTGGGATTTTCAATCTCCTTGCCCAGAAGCAGTGTGTCCTTCGGATATGCCTTCGCCCATTCAAAAATCCCGGCATCAAAAGCGTAAACATCAGATATGCCAGCCTCTTTAGCCTTTTTTACTGCTTCATAGGACTTTAAACATGTAATCCCGTTGCAATAACAAGCTATCCTCTTGTTGGGATGTTCTTTCGCTAATTGTTGTATCTTGGTCAAAAATCCCTCTTTGGCAAGGGAAATATGTTTGGAATTCTTGGGGTGGATAACGTCGTATTCCATTTCCGATCTAACATCCAGTATAACTATCTCTCCTTGGTCATACCCCTTTTTCAGCTCCTGCAACTCAATAGTTGGCACTTCCGGGTACTGGTCCCTGTAAGGGAATTGCGCAGCCCAACAAACAGATGTCAAAAACACCAACAAAACAGTCATGGCAAATACATGGAAACACCGCATACTTCCTCCTTTGCATAAATTTAGAATATCTCTTTCTTGCAATTAGATAGTTTTTATCCGGAAATTCTTAACTGGACAGTAAAAACTCTTATTCTAATGCCCTGTGTTTTTTTGATTATTTATCATATAAAATTGGACTTGAGGATTTTTAAGCTAACATTGCGTAATTGTGGAAAATTTTCTTAAGTACTTACAACATATAACTTAAAACTTATAACTGACCAGTTATCCAGTTTCAAGTCTCAATGCCGAGAATATACACCGGGTTAAGTGGCGAGAATCGAATATCCCCTTGCAATTCGGAAGATCTGCTTATTTGCACATGAATTACCTGGTGATGCAAATTTTTTTCCCGGCAAAATTGTAATGCTTTGCTTAGTGATTTAAGGAGCACGAAATGTAGGACTATTTTACCACCGGATTTGATGCGCTTAAATGAACTTTCCAGAATAGATATATCCTTGCCAGCTCCACCGCCGATAAATATTCGGTCCGGGTCCGGAAGACTGTCCATACAGGCAGATATTTCTCCCTGGACCGGATGTACATTGTATCTGCAGGTATTTATCACGTTTTGTTTTATCTGGGAAATACGTTCCGGTTCCTTCTCCACAGCAAATACCCGGCCGTTTCCGGAGAGCCAGGAGGCCTCAATCGCCACAGCCCCGGAGCCTGCACCCAAATCCCATATTGTATCCTTTTTTTGGATATTTAGTTCACTCAGGCCCTGTACCCGGATTTCCTTCTTGGTAATCATGCCCTTCTCATGGACATAATTTGCATCGTCCAGACCGAGTCCAGGTTCAACCTTGGCAGGGGAGAGTCTTTCCACGATAACGAAGTTAAGGCCGGAATAATCCGCATTTTGCACAGCTTCTGGGGACAAAGATTGTATACGTTCGTTTGGACTGCACAGGTCTTCGCATATATGCACAAGGAAATTGTTTCTGTCTTTTTGCATCAACAAGTCTGCTATAGTGCGGGGTGTGTTGTTTTGATCGGTAAATACTCCGGCTAATTTATATTCACTGAGCAGCTCAAACAAAGAATGCATGTTCTGACGGCCGTGCAGAGATACAGTGCGGATTTCCGACCAGGGTAGTTTGAGCCTGGAGGCGGCTGTTTGCAGGGCTGTTACATTGGGATATATTCTTAGTTTTTCCGGTCCCAAAGTGCTAAGCAGTCTC
>CAJXKR010000176.1 GCA_913055815.1 uncultured Desulfohalobiaceae bacterium
TTTGATTTTTCTTAAAACTTTAAAACCCTAAAACTCTAAAACTGCCTGCAAAAGACTTTTTGCAGGCGCATCTTGTATGTAATGTATACAGTACTTGTGTTTTTTTCTCCAGCGATTATACTAGCTTTTCAAAGGGTAACTGATTATTTTATCGGATAAAATAAATAATTGTTAAATCAACAGGAATACGAGATATTACTCTCTTTGTCCGAAGATATTGCTCCCAATGCGCACCAAAGTGGCCCCTTCGCGAATGGCCTGCGGGAAATCTCCGCTCATCCCCATGGAAAGATGGGGCAGCTTAATGTCCATCCTTTTTTCAGTCTCTTCCTTCAAGGACCGCAATGCTGCGAAATAGGGCCTCGCCGCCTCTCCCTGGTCAAAGACAGGGGGCATGCACATTAGTCCCTGAATAGCGAGATTGCTGCAGTGTTCAAGGATGTGTTCCATCAGCCCTTGTAGTCCCTCCGGGGTAACTCCGGCCTTTTGCTGCTCCTCGGATATATTGACTTGCAGCAGTATGGACTGTTTAAAGTCAGCGGAAGAAATCCTGGACTGTAGAGAATCAGCCAGTTTTATGCGATCTACAGTATGTATGAGATCAAAATTCCCGACCACATGTTTTGCCTTTTTAGTTTGCAGTGGTCCGATCAAGTGCCATCTGATACTGGGCTCCTGCAGCATCTCCTGTTTTTCCAGTGCCTCTTGCACGTAATTTTCCCCGATATCTAAATGACCTGATTCCAGGATGCTGGAAATCGCTTCCGGGGGATGCAGCTTGGAAACAGCTATCAGGGTTATTTCGTTAGAAGAGCGATTAGCTTTTTGTGCATGCTCATGTATTTGATCCTGAACTGATTTCAAATTGTTTCTGATTTCTTTGGGATCCAGCATAAATAAGTCCTTTAGGTTGTATAAAAATAGTTGCTTAGGCATCTGCGGAATCAAGTGTCTTTAAAAAGTTGATATCTTTGTTCCAATCCGGCTTTATTTTTACCCAGAGTTCCAAATGGACCTTTTTTCCAATAAGATCCGAGATCTCGATCCGGGATTGATAACCGATTTTTTTCAAGTGTTGGCCCTTGTTGCCAATCACAATCTTTTTATGGCCCTTTTTGGAAACATAGATTATACAGTTGATTATTACCTGGTTGTTCTCGGCAATTTCTTCCCAATGCTCGATTTTTACCGCTATGGAATAAGGCAGTTCCTGTTCCAGGGAAAGGAATATCTTTTCCCGGACGATCTCGGTGACAAAAAACCTGACCGGCATGGTGGAGAGTTGATCTTCCGGATACAAAAAAGGACCTGCCGGCAGGGTGGAAATCAGATTTTCCAGCAGGGCATCGGTTCCCTGCTCCCTGCTGGCTGATATCGGAAATATCTCGGCATGTGGCCAGAAGCTGTTCAAGTGTTGCAGTATTTCGAGTAGATTTGCCTTGTCTGCTATTAGATCTGTTTTATTCAGGCCTATTCGAAAAGGAAGGCCGGAATTCTTCAAGGGAGTTTTCAAAGTTTTCAGGTCATTATCCAATTTAGAGGGTTTTTGCACGTAAAGGGACGCGTCAAGTACAAGCAGGATAGTATCCGCACTCATGAGTGTTTGCCATGCTGTTTCCACAAGATAAGAGTTCATGGTCTCTTTGGAGTGATGGACTCCCGGGGTGTCCAAAAATACGATTTGTGCTGTATCAGTGGTCAGTATGCCGCTAATGTTGTTCCTGGTTGTTTGGGGCTTGGGACTTATAATGGAGAGTTTTTCTCCCAGAAATAGATTCAATAGCGTGGATTTACCTGCATTTGGAGGACCGATTATGCAAATAATGCCTGATTTTTGCTGATTGTCGGGTCTTTCGTTGTTCATTTCTTCCTCGCTGCTTGCAGCTTGCAGCATTCAGTTTATATGTCCAGGCCCAGTTTGCGAATCGAAAACTTACTATTTTCGTGTCCGGAAAATAGTAAGTTTCGGATGGGAACTAGGCCTGGACATTTTTAATTCTTGATAAGGTGGTATAATTTGGGACACTACTAAACCAAAAACAATTAAGACTTGCTGCTAATCACTATCCTCCGGGATATAAAAGCGCCAGGCACACACCCATTCTTCAGGGTGGGGATCTGGAGGACATCCGATGCATTCTGTCTTGATCCTGGGGTCAACGCCTTCGGCAAAGTAGGAATATTCAACTAGTCCCGCGGATTTGCAGGGGTAATCGTCCAGATCTTTTCTTTTTCTGGCCTCCTGCACACGGCAGACGTTCATTTGAAACTGAAAGCACCTCTCACCCTCGTCGATTATGGATTGGACATTCAGCCTGGAATACATCCTGAACTTCAGGGCTTTTTTCAAACCTTCCAAGCCCGGATATTCGGATAGTCCCAGAAACTGTTTTATAGACCAGGCTTCAAAGGGTGAGAACCTTCCCCAGCAGGAGTCGTTACAGCGTTTGGCGTCGTTCATACCGTGCCTGCCTTCTACTGACAAAAACCAAAGTCCGTCGTTTGCCAACCAGTTTTTGGCAATAGTGTCCATAAGCTGCAATAGCTTTTCCCTGGGCATGTCCATAAAGAATTTAGGCATGCCATTTTCCAGTTCAAAGTCGAATTCCTTGGACAATCGTTTCATTTGGACTCCCATGTTCCCGGAATATGCTTCCTGCATCACCTGAAGGGCCTTTTGCATCCCCATCTGGTGTTCCACCTCCCGGAACCAGATTCCGTAGTGGACAGCTGTCCGGTGGAACATGTCCATTACGAATCTAACCAGTTCATCTTGATCCAGTTCTTCAGGATTGTCTGCCTTTTTTGTCATGGTTGGGCTTCCTTTTGTTAATGGTTAATGGTTGATATATTTGATAACGATATCGCGGCTAGTACGGCTTTTCTTGATGCAATGTCTTTTTGCTTGAATCTTGCTTGGATAATAAGTCAGACTAACTTTCTCCTGTAATGTGTCCTGATTTGATTGATGTTTTTTGGTTTGGATAGTTCAAGGATCATATCCAAGCAGCTGATTAGATAACTTGTTCTGATATATTTACAAGTAAGCAGTTTATATCTTATGTTTACATTTTCATAGTACTATATTAAATAAATTTAATAATATTTTTATTGTACTAAGTCAATTTTAAACAAAAGGAGAAGCTTTTATGAGCCAGGAAACATTAAACACACTTCAATCAGGCATAAAGAAATTGAGCCGTTCCAACGGAGAGTTGGTACGTTCCATGATGAATCTTTCCGAGATGGCAGCAAAGGACGGGGCATTGTCCGGAAAAATGAAAAAGCTGGTGTTTGTGGCATTGTCAATTCAACAACGCTGTGAATATTGTATTGTACACCATGTGCATGATGCCATGCAAGCCGGGGCTACAGCGGAAGAGGTCTACGAGGTTGCCCAAGTCGCAGTTGCCATGGGCGGGGGACCCAGTCTGGCATATACCGCTACTTATGTTCAGGACGCTGTGGATTCATTCTCTGGTTAATCCAGCATTATGCTGTTTTTGGCAACAAGGTCTTAAGCTCCGGTGATTCGGGCTTAATCATAAATCCCGAGGCAGGGCGATAAATAAACATTTATAAATCTTTTTCCAAAATCTTGGGGCGGTTTCTATGAACAATGACAAGTCCCGGAAATGGTTGGAATGGGCCAGGGAGATTCAGGCCCTTGGCCAGATCGGGTATTATTTTAGCGAAAATGAACACGAAAAACACAACTACCGACGCTTGCAGGAAATTGCAGTTGAAATGCTGGATTCCCAGACCGAATGGGAAAGTGACAAATTGTCAAGGGTGTATGATGCGCAGCCCGGATACGCCACCGCAAAAATCGATGTGCGCGGTGCTGCGGTGAGCGAAGGCAAGATCTTGTTGGTCCAGGAGGCAAGGGACGGTTTTTGGTGTCTTCCCGGGGGCTGGGCGGATGTGGGGGAAAAACCATCGGATATGGTAATTCGGGAGGTAAAAGAAGAAAGCGGCTTTGATGTACGGCCCTATAAGATCGCCGGAGTCTTTGATGCCAATAGGACAGGGGAAAGGCTCGAACTCTTCCACGCTTACAAGATCGTGTTCTTGTGCTCTATTACCGGAGGCCAGGCCAGAAACAGCATCGAGACACTGGATGTGGATTTCTTTTCATTTCGCGAACTGCCGGTACTCTCCTCTCCCAGGACAGATCCCAGGCACCTTCTTGAGATAGAGGAGCATCTAAGGGATACGGATCGTCCTGCTGCATTTGATTGAGGTTCAGGCAAAAATCTCGAAGCAATTTATCAGGGTTTTTGGGGGGTGTCTTGATATTGAGGGAATTAAGGAACATTTTCTTCCTGAGTATAGTATGCTGTGTATTCACCTTGTCCATCACCTGTACGAGTTCATCGAAGCAGAAGCCGGACTACCGTGAACAAAGACAAAATATGGTGGAAAATCAGCTAAGATCCAGGGATATCGATGATCCGGACGTTTTGGAAGCCATGCAAAAAGTGCGGCGGCATTTGTTCGTGCCAGAAAATGTGCGCCATTTAGCCTACAAGGACAGGCCCCTTTCCATAGGATACAACCAGACGATTTCCCAGCCCTATATAGTTGCCCTGATGACACAATTAGCTGATATAAAAAAGCGGGACAAGATCCTGGAGATTGGTACGGGTTCCGGATACCAGGCAGCAGTATTGGCGAAGCTGGGAAAAAAGGTGTATTCAGTGGAGATAGTTCCGGAACTCGCCGACAATTCCAGGAACCTCCTGCAGAAGCTGGGCTACAACAATGCAGAAGTCCGTACCGGAGACGGCTTCAAGGGATGGCCTGAACACGCGCCTTTTGACTGTATAATCGTAACCTGCGCACCGCCGGAAATTCCGCATCCCTTGCTGGAACAACTCGCAGTCGGAGGAAGGATGGTCATACCGGTGGGTGAACACAGGCAGAAGCTGAAACTGCTACAAAAGGAACAGGACGGCTCGATTGAAGAAAAGAATATCTTGCCTGTCAGGTTCGTGCCCATGACCGGATCTGGTGTCCGCGAGAGCGGGGAATAAATAGAACTAATTTCTATTTTACAAAAGAAATCAATACGATGTTATTGCAAATGAACATTTTTCATGGTAGAATAATTGAAAATTTTAAAATATGTTGGATTGTTTTATGTAAAAAGTGCAATTGATCCAGAGCCTTGAGTGTTTTCAATAAAATCGGGCCAGAAGTAAACAAAATAATCATGTCCAATTTCTAACTGAAAAGGGGGGTATCATGAGATTTTTTTCAGCATTCAAAGTTCTTTCCCTGGCGGCAGTGTTATTGATCTCCAGTCCGGCTATTGCCAAAATGGGATCCGGGAAAGTGACCACCGGCAACTCGGATGTGAATATGGAGATATTCGGGAGCTTGAAGACTTACCCGCATTTTGTTAGCAATGTGGACTTTAACGCTGGTGATACTAAATACGATTATCTGCTTGATGAGAACGGTATTATAGACAACGATGAGCTTACTGTGCGTAACCAGTTCAGACTTGGGTTCAAGGGAAGTGGAGATAACTGGACGTTTAAATCCATACTGGAATCAGACATTTCCTTGAGCAAAGGGAATGTTGACCGGGGGCACAGACAAGGTGAGATAAATAATCTAGGGATGACTGGTGAAGATTTTGGAGTGGAAAAGCTGGAATTTACCTACGATTTTGCTTCTTATGGCCTTCCGGTTACCTTGGCCACCGGATGGTCAACTAATCACCTGGACCTGGAGACAGGGGGTATATTATATGGTGACGATCATCCATTCATTCGGTTGAGTGGTAAAACCAACAATATGAGTTGGGAGGCAATGACCTTGATCATCAATGACGCAATTGGTGACGCCAATAGTAGAAACACGAGTTTCGGTGGCGTGACTCCTGAATCCAGAGGTGATTCGGATCAAAATAACTGGCTAGTATATACCGGCAAGATGACCATGCCGGTAAACAAGTTTAAGTTGAGCCCTTTGTACGCCTACAGCAACAACAAAGCCAGGGACGCAAATGTGCATTACCTGGGTGTGCAAGCTTACGGCAAGGTCGGCAAGTTGGCCCCGAAAGCCGAATTTGTCTATGCCCTTGGGGAAAAGGATGATTTTACCGGCGCTGGCAAGGATGCAGATATCTCCGCCTTTGGCGGATACGCTGCTGTAGTTGCAAATCTTTCCGACAAGTTGAACCCCTATGTGGGAGGTTATTTACTCTCCGGAGACGGTGATGCGAACGACGCTGACATAGAGGCCTTTAACCCCATAACCAATATCTCCAAATTTGCCGGACCGTTTGGTATGTCAAACGCAATGATCTACAAGCAAGTACCTGTACTTGGAGCCCCCTTGTACAGCAATGCCCCGGAGAGACTGGGTGATGCTCTGGGTTATGGTGGTGTCAGCAACAAGGCCTCTGCTGACAATCCGGGATTGCAGTCCTTGGGGATCGGTACCAAGGGTTCCATGAACAAGTGGAATTATCAACTGCAGTTGCAGTATTTGATGTTTGCAGAGACCGGAGCACTGGAGGATAATATGGGCAAGAGCATAGACGATTCCATGGGCTATGAAGGTGACCTCAAGATTGCCTACAATTTTAGCGAGAACTTTTCCCTGGGCAACTCGATTTCTGTCTTCAGTCCCGGGGACGGGGTACAAGATTTGCGCGGAGACAATTACGATGAAACGGCCCTGGTAGATACCCTGGAAATGGAGTGGAATTTCTAGTACCAAGGGATATCCAATATTGTGGCAAGCATGTAAAAAGGCCGGAACTCCGGCCTTTTTACA
>CAJXKR010000177.1 GCA_913055815.1 uncultured Desulfohalobiaceae bacterium
CCCGAATTTTATTCCTGCAACAAGAAAAAATTCAAATACAAACAGCTAATTGAATTCTAGAACAAAAAAGCCGTGTTTAGGGTACCTGTCTTCAATTTTAGCACTTTGACTTGTATCACAAGTAGAACAAAACAGCTCTCCAGCCAACTTACATTGGGTTTCATCCCGGGGCTGCACAGTTCACAGCCTTTAATGCAATAACTCCAGGATATCGAAGGACTTTTGCCATGTCAGGGAAAAATAGCCGTCCAGCCTTTGATCCGAATCCGGGTATTCCCGCTGCAGTCCGCCAGCAGAAGCCGTGATGCTGTGTCCGGTGGTGATGGGATATTTCAGGCTCGCATCCGCGCTGTAGATGTCTATATCTTGCCTGGGAGCCACTACACTCGGGCGATCACTCCCCTCCTTGTTCAAAGTGCCTCCGCTTACGTGCAGCCTCCAGGTCCAACCCCGGCTATCGATCAGAACTGTACCCGCACTTAGCAACCTGCTGTCACCGTCTATGGTATGTCCGAGCGATCGTCCCCGATAGCGATAACCGTCTTTATAAATGTAGTGATTGTAGGCCACCCCCACCCTCTTGTTGTCCGAAGGGCGAAAAGGTGCGATCAATGTATCCGCATACTCCAGGTACCAGTCCAGGTAGGCCCCGCTTTTTCCCAGGCCCATCCTGCCCTCGAGTCCGAAGAGCCCCATGAACGAATATGGCAGGTTGCCCTGCGCGTCCTCCCCGATATACTGTCCGTACATTGCCAGGTTATCCAGGACCTTGATACGCAGGTCGTATCCTGCCAAGTGGTTTCCCGGTTCAGTCGGCCCTTCTCCCGGACCACTATACTCCTTGCTTTCCTTGCCGATCAAGTAGTCGTAAAAATTGTCCAAACTCTCCGGCTGGTTCTCTCCTCCCCAATGCCCGGACCTGGAGAATCCGAACTCCAAGTGATCAAAAAAACTGAATTCCAGGCGGGCTGCAAAGACTTTGGCCTCCGGAACCGGGCGGTCGGACTCCAACTGTCCCATGAAGGACCTGAACTGGATATAGTCGATCCAATCAGCCCAGGGAAAGAGTCCGCTGACCCGCTGCAGGGCAATACCCGGTACAGGCCTGGCGTTGTTGGAATACACCAGACTCCCGTCGTATCCCGGACCCCACCACCTGTTCTGCTCTCCTGCAGTCAGGGCCCAGTTGCCCAGCTGCAGCCCCAGGTAGGAACCGTCACCCCTCCATTCAAGGCCATCCTCTGGTTCCGAGACATAGGACAACCTCCCGCGGGCAAAGGCATACTCAGTGTTGATATCCAGAGCAGCGCTGAATTCGCTGCCTTCCGCCGGCATGTTGCCCATGCGCAAGTATCTGGATTTATTCGCCAGGGAGGCCTTTACATTTGACCGGAGCGGTTTCTGTTCCAGTTGCACCCTTTTCCTGACCCTTTTCAAGGCCTGTTCCACGTGCGGCTCCAAATGATCCGGCACCATCCTAAAGATTGGACTCCCGTCATATGGAGATTTTTCAGAGATCAACTGACCGGCTATATCCCTGGTGGAAACAGGCCAGGTACTCGTACTGACATCCAGCACCCCCTTGTCCACCAACAGGCGCAAATCGCTCCTGAATCCGGGATCTCCCGGACCCAGCCAAGCCCCTGCCCAGGCAGTATTGGTACAAAGAACAAACCCACAGGTACATATAGACACTACTGCAACAAGAATCGTTTTGATTCCCTTTGCAAACAAATCATTCATTATTTTTTCTCCTGCATTTTAACATGATATGATGTGTTTACGTGGTTATGTGTTTAAGTAAGAATAATAAGCCCTAGCTACTATCCAATAATGATCAATATTTGCTCGCTACTTCCTAGTCGAAATTGCCCCTTGCTTGGTTGTAGCCTTCCAGGCACAGGGTAAAGCATGAGGACAAATCAGCCCTATGGGTGCACTGAATTGGATTGACATGTAAACCAAATTCACGGTATTTGCAAGTAAAGACCTGCAATTGACAAGAATTTCAAACAATAGTGCAATATTGTCATAGCTCAATTCAAGACACAAGCAGCAATCTGTGCCAGTCAGTTCCGCGGAAAAAAAAGGAAAATTTCAAATATCCCTACAATGAGGCTTTAAACATGGAAAAACAAATGTTAGCAATATTGTCAAGCCCGGCGGGAAACTGCCGGAATTTTCAGCAATAATGGAGATATTTATGAATGAAGAAAACTATGAAAAGAGTTTTGCCGAACTTTTGGAATCCTCGGATATCAACCTGGAATCCGACCTGAGTGTTGGGGACCTGATCCAGGGTCGCATCATCAAGATCGGCAAGGAAAATCTGCACATAGACACCGGGACCAAGACCGACGGTATTGTGCAAAAGCAGGAACTTGTGGACGAATCCGGGGAACTCCCCTACCAGGAGGGAGATGAACTGGAACTGTACGTTGTTTCCCTGAAACACGGGGAAATTCTTCTAGCCAGGTCCATGGGCAGGGAAGGGGATATTGAACAGCTGCAGCAGGCTGCGCAATCCAAGATTCCTGTGGAAGGCAAGGTAAAAGAGACCTGCAAAGGCGGATACAAGGTGGATGTAATGCACCGCACCGCATTTTGCCCCTTGAGCCAGATAGATATAAACACGGTGGAGGATCCGGAAACAATGGTTGGTCAGACCCTGAGATTCCAGATCAATCGAGTGGAGGAAAACGGCAGGAACATTGTGGTGTCCAGAAGGCAGCTTTTGGAAAAGGAACGCGCGGAAGCCCTGCAAAACTTCCAGGAACAGACCCGGCCCGGAGATATAGTCCAGGGGAAAATCACCAGACTTGCTTCCTTCGGGGCGTTTGTGGAAATAGCCCCCCAAGTGGAAGGCCTGGTTCACCTTTCAGAGCTTAGCTGGTCCAAGACCCTGTCCCCGGAAGAAATAGTCTCCCCGGGAGACAAGGTAGAAGTCAAATTCTTGAGCCTGGATCAGACCGAGGACAAGAAACCGCGCATACAACTCTCCCTGAAACAGGCAGGGACGGATCCCAGGGAAGAAGCCATGTCCAAGCTCCAGGCCGGAATGATAGTCTCGGGTACGGTAACCCGTACCGCTTCCTTCGGGGTATTCGTGGAACTATTCCCCGGAGTGGAGGGGCTTGTCCACATTAGCGAGATAAGCCATATCAAAAGGGTGCACAAGCCGGAAGACGAAGTCTCACCAGGAGACGAAGTTGCGGTAATGATCAAGGAAGTTGACTCTGAGTCCGGCCGCATATCCCTAAGCATGCGCGATGCCGAGGGAGACCCCTGGCTGGAGGTACCCAACCGCTATCAAAAGGGACAGGTGGTCCAGGGAGTAGTGGAAAAGAAGGAGGATTTCGGGGTTTTTGTCAGGCTGGAACCAGGTGTGATCGGCCTGCTGCACTCCTCCAAACTGGAGAATTCCCCTGAATTGTCCATGAGCAAGATAAAGCCAGAGGACAAAATCGCAGTATCCATCGACTCCATAGACGCGGAGAATCGCAGGATAGGCCTGGCACCTGCGGAAGATCCCACCTCCGGGGACCTGGATTCCTACGCCCCCAAGGAGGAAGCCAAGACCTCCCTGGGTAGCAAGCTGCAGGAAGCCATGCAAAAGAAGAAATAGTTCCAGGGTATTAGACTCTTATGTGTTTACGTGATTATGTAATTACATTAAGGGTGTTAGTCTGTTCATTAGGCAGTGGACTCTTATTCTTGCGTAAACACGTAAGAACGTAAGCCTTTGAGCACTTTGTTTAACCAAATGATCGCAAAACCAGGAGGAAGATATGACCATTTCAGCACAAAAACAATATATGCCCGGATTCGATAATAACTACCTTGTAGCTGGGAACCTTTGCAACGCCTTTGTACTGGGAGAACTTGGTTCCAGGGAGGATTTTTACCTCATGGGGACCGAGCCAGAAGATCAATCCAACTATCCCATCTTGAACGGGACTTTTTTTGATTCCCGGGGAAACCTCCTTTTCCGCTTGGCCCAAAACATACTAGTAGAGAATCCCGGGAATTGTGAGCGTATATTCACCGATAGGCTGGAATACGAAATAAGAGATGCCCAAGGAAATACTGTATTGCATGTAAAAACTGTTTCCACTCAGGTGGAAGGGGTGGAAGAAGCACAATTCCTTACCTTTGTTTCCGGCACCTTTTACAACAAGCACGGTAAAGAGGTGGCAAGACTGGATGCAGGTGGCTCAGAGGAAAAGGTCAGAGAAGATATAAAGCAAATTTTGGGTTTTTCTTCCGAGGAGTTCGGATTTGTACAAGGCATGGAAGAAGAAGAACAGAACTACGCAACTTATTTCTTGGCTGCGCGCGGACTTATCTATGAAGTTTTAAGCGGTGAAATCCGCAATCAGGACGTGGAATTGGACGGTAAATTCATCCTGGATTCCACACTCAAGGATTGCAAACTGCATGTAAACACGGGCAAGTTTATCCTTTTCGGGCAGTGCGATTTTGAAAACTGCGAATTCAACTTTGCCGGGGCTGCGGAAAATGTGCGGCAGCTGGTTTATGCACTGAGCGGGGAAAACCAGGATTAAAAATTGTTTATTCCGACTTATCGCAATCTACCGCATGGGCCTTGATAAAACAACATGCAAACAGGACAGCAGGATTTAGAACTATTTAGTAGCCTGACCGAAGAAAACCGTGGTTGGACGTAAACTATACAAGGAGTCGAAATTGCCCATGCTTCCTTGTCCAACCCTCTTGAGAGGGCTGGATGGGAGTTTTCATAAGGAAATTCGAAGTTTGAAATCCGAAAGAAGACAACAATAAATCCGAACATTAATGCATGAGGAAGAACTATGGAACGTATATCTCAGAGCATGCTTTACAACGATATAATAAATTCTCTGAACAAATCCACCAGCAGATTGCAGGAGTTGCAAGAACAGGCCTCAACCCAGAAGAAAGTCAACAGGCCTTCTGATAATTCGGTAGGCTATGGCAGAATATTGAATTACCGCGATTCCATAAGCGCGATAAATACATACGAGGAGAATGTAAGTACCTCCAAGGGATGGCTTTCCCAGTCAGACGATACCATGCAACAGGTCCAGGATGTGATGACCAGGATAAAGGAACTAGCTGTACAGGCCTCGAACGATTCCCTGAACGAGCAAAACCGGGAAAGCATCTACAAGGAGGTGAGGCAGCTCTTTGAGCAGATGCTCACCCTGTCCAATACCAAGTATCAAGGAAAGAGCATTTTTGCCGGGCACGAAGTGGGAGACAAGGCGTATGAAAAAGGTGTGGCTGTATACAGCAACAAGAGGACTTACATGGAGAACTACAAGGGAGACAAGGACTTTAGCGAGTTGGAGCCCTTTGAAAAGGACAAGCTCTCCATTGACGATGTTACACCCTACGTAAAGAATGTGGAGGGTACTGTTAAAGATCCGGTGTCCATTAGATTTTCCAATGCCAGTGGATACGACAGGAACGAAGCTACTATTGGCCAGGATAATGGTATAAATTATACTGTGTTTCAGGGAGATGTGCAAAAGGGCTCAGGTACTTTGGATTTTGGGGAGACTACAATTGATTTGGGTGACGTGAAAGTGGAACTTAAATCGGGTTATCAAGTGGGTTTGCAGGGAGGAGACGATGTATCTACTCCAAGTGATAATATTGTAGTTGGGCAATCTGATGGAAATTCTGACAACAATGTGACAGAAGGAGTATTAGATCCTGATGATAGTGGTCAAGTTCGCAATGTGAATTTTGAATTTGAATATCAGGGATCTACGCATCAATATGATATTGATAGCACAAACTCTTTAAACGATTTGATAGAAAAGATCAATAACGATAGTAATATAGATGTCCAAGCAAGTATCAAACAGGTTGCAAACGACCAGTATGCACTTCAATTGAAGAGCGATAGCGGCAATATTACTAATGTTTCAGGAAAGATATACAATACCGAGAAACCTGAAATTGAAACCTTACAAGATAATGTGCAGGGTCAAACCGAGCTCTATCTAGCTCCCACGGCATATTACCAGGGAGATACCAAAAACAAGCCCGGTGCACAGATATTGAACAACAAGGGAATCAGTGTAGAGCCGCTTCAAGGGAGTTTTGACAGCGATGTCCGGGTAAAGGTAGACAACTCCCCCGATTTGGGTGACGGCACGAACATCAAATACAAGTACAGTTTGGACGGGGGAGCTAACTGGAGCGGGACAATCGAGGCCGAAAATACCACTGCTAGACCTGTCCTGGATTTGGCCGGGGGACAAGTCCGGCTCTCATATGCAGGAAGTAACGATTTGAGGGGATTGCAATTCGATATAAATGGCAATGAGGTGGTGCAGAACAAAAAAGATGTGAATATGACTGTGGATTCTTCCGATGATTCCTTTGATGAAGATGTAATGATAAAAGTGATGAATGAGAAAGAAATAGATGAAATTAAAAACAGCAATAAAATCGAGTATAAATACAGTAGAAGTAATGGAGAAAATTGGAGTTCGGAATTGGAATCTTCAAGCAAGACTTTGACCCATGATTTTGACGACGACGGCGCAGCAGATGATGAAAGAGTAACTTTGCTTAGTCAGGGGGAAGATACTGTTAGTGCAGGTTCGCAATTTAAGGTGGAATCAGATGACGATTCAGTAAGCAGGGTCCCCAATGCCCACGCAGTGGCCCAGGGGAACTTTAATCAGAATATACAAGTGCGCATAGACAATGAGGTAGAGCTCGGCTCCTCAAACGATATAGA
>CAJXKR010000178.1 GCA_913055815.1 uncultured Desulfohalobiaceae bacterium
TGGATCCAGAGCTGCATGGGATTGCCGAACAACAAGCCGTTCGCCCCGCCGCTGTTTATAGCCGTGCTGGCAAAGATACCAGTGGCCAGGGCTCCCCAGATTCCTCCCAGTCCATGGATGGCTACCACATCCAGGGAATCGTCGAAGTGCAGCTTTTCTTTCAAAAGCACTCCGCCATAACAGATAACCCCTGCCAAAAACCCGATAAAAAGCGAGGAAATGGGTCCAACGAACCCGGCTGCAGGGGTGATTGCAACCAATCCGGCAATTGCCCCGGAAGCAGCTCCCAGGGTGGTGGGCTTTTGCCTGTGCAGTTTCTCGATCGCGATCCAGCCCAAGAGCCCCATGGAGGCTGCGGCGTGGGTAACTACAAAGGCGTTTACCGCGATCCCGTCAGCCTGAAGTGCACTGCCGGCATTGAAGCCGAACCAGCCCAGCCAGAGGATGGAGGCCCCGGTCACGGTCATGGGAAGATTGTGGGGGATGAAGGCCCTCTGTCCGTATCCGCTTCTGGGCCCGAGCACCAGTGCGGCTGCCAGTGCCGCGCTGCCGGAACTCATATGCACCACAGCGCCTCCGGCGAAATCCAGGGCGCCTATGGCATCCATCCAGCCTCCTCCCCAGACCCAGTGGCACAATGGGGAATAAACCAGTATGGACCAGAAGACGGAAAAGAGCAGAAAGGAGGAGAACTTCATCCTTTCTGCATAGGCCCCGCTGATCAGGGCAACGGTCAAGACAGCGAACATGCACTGGAATATCATGAACAGGGAATGCGGTATCGTACTCACCAGTGAAGGCTCAGGGGCACTGCTTACCCCCTTTAGCCCCAGGTAGTCCAAACCGCCGATGATACCGCCCATGTCGGCTCCAAAGGCCAGGGTGTATCCCAGCAGGAACCAGAGCAGGGTAATGATACCCAAGGCGCAGAAGCTTTGCATGATGGTCCCCAGGACGTTTTTCGACCTGGTCAGGCCCCCGTAGAACAGGGCCAACCCCGGTGTCATGAACATTACCACCGCGGCGGAAACAAGGATAAAGACTGTGTCAGCTGCTTGCATTACTTCCTCCTTTTAAATAATTTCAATTAAACTGAATTTCCCGAACACGCCCTGAACCGATTATAGAAATCAAAAACCGGATAGGCTGAAAAAATATACTCAACTAAAAATATACAAAGCAATATACGGGCCAAATTATTTATCACTACATTACAGATAGTTACATATCACACCTCTCGGCAAGACCGGGACATGGAACAACAAATTTGTACCTTTTGTTCCGCAAAAGGGTACGTTTTTGTATTTTTTGGGATTGGTTTTATTAGTTGGATTAGTTGGATTGGTTACATTGGTTTGATTGGTTGAACACTACAACAAATAAAACTTTTGTTGACATTTACTCAGTGTATTGAGTAAAATTACTCAGTGCATTGAGTAAAAAGGAAATAACTATGCAACTACCTGAATTTGAAAGACAAAAAGTTAAGATCCTTGGTCAAAGACTGCGTGAAAAGCAACCACTAATTCAAGTTGTCCTGGGCCCTAGGCAAGTAGGTAAGACTACAGCGGTCCTCCAGGTTAAAGAGAAATGGGAGGGACCCTCGGTGTATGAAAGTGCCGATTCCCCTGCTCCACCTGGAACGGAGTGGGTTGAACAGGCATGGCAGGCGGCTGAATTCAAGGCCAAGGAGGAAGGACCGGTACTGTTGATCCTGGATGAAATTCAAAAAGTTCAGGGGTGGGCAGAATGCATCAAAGCACTATGGGACCAAGGGCATTTCTCCACCCCGATCCGATTGCTCCTGTGCGGATCATCTTCCCTACAGATACAAAGCGGATTAACAGAAAGCCTTGCTGGCAGGTTTGAAATAAATCGTATGCAGCATTGGTCCTTGTCCGAAATGGAGAAATGTTTTCAATGGGACACGCAAACATATCTCTATTACGGCGGATATCCGGGGGCTGCACAGTTTGCTGCTGACTGGAGGAGATGGGCGGATTATATACAACAGTCGCTGGTGGAGACTGCCATAGGCAAGGACATACTCCTTATGCACCGGGTACAGAAACCTGCTCTATTGCGTCAACTTTACGCACTAGGCTGCGACTATGCAGGACAAATAATTTCCTATCAGAAACTACTGGGACAACTCCAGGAAGCAGGTAATACCACTACTCTTGCTCACTATCAGCACCTTCTGGAAAGCGCATACCTGATCCAGGGATTACAAAAATGGCAGGGAAAAAAAATTCGAACCAGGGCATCCAGCCCCAAATGGCAACCCAGGAATACTGCTTTGGTAACTTCGCAGGCAGGTCTATCCCCTAAAGATTGGTATAATGATTCCAGGAGGTGGGGTCGATTGGTAGAAGTTGCAGCAGGTGCCCATGCTGTAAACCAGGGAGAAGAAGAGGGAGTAGAAGTTTATTATTGGCGGGAAAAAAACAAGGAAGTAGATTTTGTGTTGAAGAAAGGAGACAGGCTTGTGGCTCTGGAAATCAAAAGTGGCCTGGTTTCCAGATCCCACTCCGGACTCAGGATGTTTCAAAATCATTGGCCGGATGCGAGGACCTGGATAATCGGAGAAGGAGGTTTATCCCTGGATGAATTTTTGCGAACCAGACTGGAAGAATTGTTTGTTTGATCCGCGATGCTGCTTGTTTTACTTTGCAGATTACAATCCCGTTCTCGTACAAGATAAGAAGGTAAACCGATTGGCTGCCCGAACTTTAGCAATGTGTAACTTCCGAAAACTGAAATTTGGTAGGCAATGAAAAGTGATTTGACTTGTTGTAACAGGCTTTGCTATTTATAGTTTGAAGCAACTGCTTTTTTGATCAAGAAATACACCTGTGACAAACAATTTTTATCCCGGAATGAAAATATATGGAAATATTACAGAACCCTTCTTCCTTTCTGGTGGAACTCTCCAAGATCATAGCCGAATCCAGGGACCCTGGAAAAAACCTGCAAAACACCGTAGAGTTCATTGCAGATCAGTTCCGGACCGATGTGTGTTCCATCTATGTCCTGGACAAGGACAAGTCCCGGGTTACACTCTCTGCAAACGTGGGTTTGAACCCAGACAGCGTAAACAGAATACAGATGGATACGAGCCAGGGACTGACCGGCTTGGTCCTGGAACAGAGAAGCCCGGTTTTTGTGACCAATCCCACAAAACATCCGCGTTTCGAATTTTTCCAGGACAGCGGGGAGGAAAGATACAGCACTTTCCTGGGTATACCGCTAATATACCACCAGGACCTCCTCGGGGTCCTCGTGGTCCAGACCGAGGCAGAAAACGCACTGACCCGGGATCATGTGGAAATCTTCCAGGCAATAGGGACACAGATCTCCGCCCTGGTTGCCTACTCCGGACTGCTCAACCACCTGCAACCGGAAGAGGGGTCCACTACCTGGGAAAGAATGGACCCAAAAGATGACACCACTACCTCCGGGCGCGATAGTGACAAGGGACTCATAAAGGGAAAACCGGTATCCACGGGATTTGGATGGGGCAGGGCCCATTTCCTGAAGGGGAATCTGGGTTTCGATTCCGTATCCTACTACCAGGTAAAGGATACTGACAACGAGATCCGGCGCTTTTTGCAAAGTGTAGAACAAAGCGAACAGGAGATACAAACCTTGTCCGAGAGCAACCCGGATCTTATGGATAGCGATATGGCCATCCTTAAAGCCCAGACCGCCATATTGCAGGACCCCAATTTCCACTCCAGGATCAAGGACAGCATCAAGAACGGATACAACGCTGAATACGCACTCAAGACCGCGGTGGAGGAATACATAGAGCTCTTCAACCGGGCGGAAAGCCTTTATTTGCAGGAACGGGGCAAGGACATCGAGGATGTGGGCAAAATGATCCTGTCCTATTTATTCAACTCCGAACAATCCCTGGATCAGGATGTAACCCGGGATACGGTGCTGGTTGCATCCGACATCACCCCTTCGGAACTGATCAAGATGAACCAGAAGGGAATACAGGCCCTGGTCCTTATACAGGGTGGACAGACAACGCATTCGGTCATACTTGCCAAGGCCTTCCAAATCCCCACAGTCATCAGGGCTGTCCAAATCCCGGACACGGCAAAAAACGGAGACTTCCTGATCGTGGACGGAAACTCGGGTATCGTGTTCGTAAATCCCTCCCAGGAGATAAAGAGTGAATACGATCGCCTGCACAAGGAACAAAAGGAACTGGAAGACAAGTTGCTCCCCTATGCCGCCCTTCCCGCGGAAACAATAGAAGGGGACAGACTGGAGATAGGTGCCAACATAGCCCTGCTCTCGGACATGGAACTGGTACTCACCCACGGCGCGGACTTCGTGGGGCTGTACAGGAGCGAGTTCCCTTTTCTGGCCAGGAGTTCCTTTCCCTCGGAGCAGGAACAGTACAATCTCTACGCTTCCATTGTGGAACGGGCGGAAGGCAGGAGCGTAACCATAAGGACCCTGGACGTGGGCGGAGACAAATTCCTCCCCTATCTGGACGCACCCCAGGAGGACAACCCCGCCATGGGTTGGCGCTCCATCCGCATATCCCTGGACATGGAAGAGGTCTTTCGGGAACAGTTGCGGGCGATCCTAAGGGCCGCCAATCAGGGCAGAGTGCGCATCCTGTTCCCCATGATAACTGCAGCTTCAGAAGTCCGCAGCATCCGAAACATACTGGGGGAAGAAATGCAAAGCCTGGAGAAAAGAGGAGGATCTCCGGGCAAGTTGCCGGAACTGGGGATAATGCTGGAAGTTCCGGGGACGGTGAAGATCCTGGACAAGGTCCTGCCCTTGTTGGACTTTGTCAGTATAGGCACCAACGACATGATCCAATATACCTTGGCAGTGGACCGCAACAACCCCAAGGTGGAACCCTGGTCCTCGCCTTTTCATCCTTCCGTGATAGGAATTCTGCAGGAATCCCTGGACAAATGTTTTGCCCATGGCGTGCCGGTGACCATATGCGGCGAGGCAGCCGGAACACCCGCCTTCGCCTATCTCCTGCTGGGAATGGGATTTAGCAAACTGAGCATGAATCCTACTTCCATTCCCTTGATCAAAAACACGTTCAAGCACGTGAGCAGTGAACAGGCCAAGCTGGATGTAGATGTTGTTTTTGGTATGGAGGAAGCGAAAGAAATAAGGGACTACCTGGAATCGAGACTACAAAAGTCAATGCCGCAATAAACTTTCTGCAAGATACTTTAAAACCCAGAGACCGCTAAGATCTCCGGGTTTTAATAAAGAACTACTAAAGTAACACCTTTTTCAGGGATTATACAGCAAAAAAGCCTTAATCAAACCTTAGGTCCAGGCAAAGGCCTCTTCCACACCCCATAGTTCCCAGACCCTACCTACCAGATCCGGTCCGGGCTTCAATGTCTGTTTTCCAGGACGCCACCCGGATGGAGTGGCCTCGGTTCCATTACTCTCTCTAACCTTTTGAAACGCCTGGATCTGTCGAATCGTCTCGTCCACGTTCCGGCCATAAGGAGGGGCCAAGACTTCGTAGCCCTGAATGATGCCGTCCGGGTCCATAATAAAACGTCCCCTGACATTTACTCCGGCATCATTGTCAAAGACTCCGAACATGGAACCCACTTTGCCAGCAGCATCAGAGAGCATGGGAAAGGGAACACCGCCTTGCACCATTTTGGAAAGTTCGTTTTCGTCCCACATCTTGTGCACGAACACTGAATCTATGCTCATACTGAGGACCTGTACACCCAATTCCTCGAGTTCCTTATTTTTGGAGGCAACTGCCGCCAACTCGGTAGCTCATACAAAAGTAAAGTCCCCGGGATAGAAACACAGGCTCACCCATTTACCCAAGTAATCGGAAAGATTAACATTTACGAATTTACCCTGATGATAGGCAGGTGCTGTAAAATCCGGTGCTTTTTGATTTATAGTAATCATATTCGCCTCCTCTACTTTTTCATCTGTATTGTTTACTTGTTCCTGTTCCGGTTCTGCCTTGTCCACTGGTTTTCCACTCGGTATAGCACAACCGGCCGGAATACTCTCAGCCATAAATCACCTCCTTGGATTATTAATTGATTAAGAATATCTTACTATTAAATTGATCCCCTTAGCAACCCTGTCCTAAAAATAACCACAGATTCTTAACTCCAATCCTTAATATAATCACACCAATCACAATCCAAGCATCGTCGTATGTCATTTTGCTGTACATTTATCTTATTACTGGTTAGCTTCAAATTTCAAATCAAATCTGCATTAGACTGCATCAATAAGGATTTATTGAGTAATTTACAAAGTGAAATTGCCAATATTAAATTTTTGTTACTTTTAAAAAACAATAACACTGTTAACCATATCAAGTCAGTACATCAAAATGTTCCACAGCTTTCCCGAATTCCTTTAATCTTCTTTGCATATACAAATTATCCGTGGTAAAAGATTAATCAGAGACGGCATTGACACACCCTGGGCTCCTATTGATTACATAAATATGTCAGTCCAAGATATTGGATTTCCGATTCGTATCCAGTATATAGTTGATACCGGTGTGTTTACCAATCGTCAGTCACAGCATTTTGTTGTCTCCAATACAGATGAGTATGAACCCCGGTGCTCCATAAAGCGGAAATGAGTATGTCAAACATGGGGAAACAGGAAAAACTTCAATTATGTGGATGGATCCTGTTTTTGGTCTCCGCGGTGTTCTTCATGGCCTCCAGTGCCAAGAGCGGGGATATATTGGGCCT